>JAJAZE010000092.1 GCA_026785925.1 Pyrinomonadaceae bacterium | reverse complement strand
TTCTTCCGCCGCGCCTTTGAAAAGCTCTTTGCCGTCTTTAAAAACGGTAAATTGTGCCTGCGATTTCGAGCGAAACGAAGCGGCTGAGTAAATCCCGTAATTAAACGATAGAACCGTTCCTTTTTTGAACTGCCGCCGCGCCGTGTCCGTCTGCATCCGGCTTGCCGCGTCGGTCGGTGCTTTGCCGCCTTGGACGTTCTGCCATTCCTGCGTGGTAAAGTTTTGCAGCACAATCCCGGACAATGCCACCGAGTTTCTATCGAAATTCGGAATCTCGACGCTTTGCGAAGCCGTCCCGATTTTCAAAGTGTTCCGGTCTCTGACCGACACTTTGATATTCTGTGCGCCCTTTGCTTTGGTGGTAAAAGTCAAATTATAGGCGATGCCGTCGGTCAGTAACCTTTCATAATTCTTTGGTGAAACATTAACATCGAAAGTTTTGCTGACGGTGGCGACCGGAATTCCGTCGGCGTTAAAATTCACGGCAATAACATCGAACTTGGCTGTTTTAGTGCCGTCCGCGCCGTCGGTGAATTTCAGATTGCCCGCCTCGATATTGACGAAAGACCGGATGGTTGCAACTTGCTCGTCCGCCGCAAAGATTGAAGTGATCCGCAAATTTATGTCCGTCGATTTATACGGGGAAAATATATTTTCGAGCAGCGTTCGCTCCGGCGTTATGTTCTTTTTCTCGCGGCTTTCTTCAGCGACGTTAAAAAATCCGCTGCGAAAAGTGACATCAACATTCGGGCGTTTGACCTTGACCGCCAACTTATTGAAACGCCGCTGATTAGGATCGAAAGTATCGGCGGTCGGCTGATAGGCGAGTATGTAATAACCGTTTTGCGAGTCTAAGGTTTCGCGCAAACTTTTTCCCAAATCGTTGGTATTGATAAACGATTTGCCGCTCGTCTCTTCGGATAAAAATTTCAAACCCTGCTGCGAAGCCTTTAAATTATCGCCTCTGTCAGTCAATTCTCGGTCGTTGCTTCCGCCGGACTCTCTTTCTCCCATTCCTCCGAGCATTCTGTCGGAGGCGGAGAAATTAACCGGTAAAGTCCCGCGCGGGTCGAGCGTGTAGATGGCAATCGTCGAGCGGTTGGCAATCTCCGTGATCCCGCGTAACTGCTCTCTGAGTTTCTTAACGTCTGAGAAAATTGAAGCCGTGCCGCCCAAGTTATCCGCGCTCGTTCGCGCCGCACTAATGTTGTTGCTAGTAAAGCGACCACCTTCAAAAAGACCGTCAATGCCTTCGGCGACATACAAAATTGACTTGCGTCCGGGCAAGCGGTTCATCGCCCCGATGGTCGTGTTCAAAACGCCGAGCGAGCCGCTTGTGACCGTCAAATTTCGGTTGAGTTCGACGAGCGACTCGACGCTGGTGCTTTGTTCGAAACTAACCTTCCCTTCTTTGTTGCGTTCGCCGATATTGTTGTTAGCCGCCACCTGATCGGCAAAACTTACGCCAATCGAACTGAACGGACTCAAACCGACGCTGGTTAATGGACGGAATTGCAAGTTTTCAATAACGCTCAACAATTTTCCTTTGTCGGTCGTAAATTGCTGCAAAACGCCGACGCTGCCGCTGGTTTTGATGATCGCCACCAGATCGTTCGGCTGAACTTGCTCGCTGATAACTTTAGCCAATTCTTTTCTAACCAAAACGATACTCTGCGCTGACAAGCCCGCGTCATCAATGACGATGGCGACGGTTCGCCGAACTTCGCCGACCGTCGGCAGCGCGCCGGTCGAATTAGCAGTTAGATTTCCGCCCGCCAAACCGTTATTCCGGCTGGAAAAATATGACAGATTGGTGATCGGCTGACGTTCGCCG
>JAJAZE010000091.1 GCA_026785925.1 Pyrinomonadaceae bacterium | reverse complement strand
TGATCATCGGCGAGGTTGAAACCAGAGCCATCATCTATTTGTCAAAAACGGTTGAAGGCAAAAAACACGACAAGAAAATAGCTGACGAGGAACTGTTAGAATACCCTGAAGGGACTATCTTACCACAAGATACCGGATTTCAAGGGTATGCGCCCGAAGGAGTGTGGATAAAACAGCCGAAGAAGAAACCGCGAGGTAAAGAGCTAACAAAAGAAGAAAAAGAAGCTAATCGGGAGTTAAGTCGAGTGCGAGTAGTGATTGAACATTTGATCAGTGGAGCCAAAAGATTGCGAATCGTGAAAGAAGAAATGAGGTTGAAAGTTGAGAATGTATCAGATGATTTGATGGAAATAGCCTGTGGAACGCACAATCTTCGCAATTTGATGCGGAAACCATATTTCAAAGAGTTTTTCTTTCAACAGTTTTATTACGCATAAGGTCTATTATATTGCTTAAGTCTAAATACAGGACAAAAGTAACGTAAGTTGTTTGAATCGCTGCTTTTGTCTGAAGTTTGTAGTCAATTGGCAAAAGCAGTTCCGCAAAGTTTCAAAGCCGAGTCGGAAAATGCTCTTTTCCAATTTCCCGTGTTTCTTGGTTTTCAATCTTGTGACCTGATTCTCAAATTCACCTGCGAGCATTGCCCAACTGACGGCAATCGTTAGTAATGACAACAATTTACTGATTCTGGCGATCTCCGTCAGATGTGTGTCTTCGAGGCGAAATCCGCGTGTTTTCAGGATTCCGAACAAGGTTTCGATCTTCCATCTTTCACCGTATTCGAGCAGTATCTTCCCGCTTTGCTCGTTCGAGATGACCAGCACATTATCACCATCGGGTTTGCGGCAGACCGCCACAAAAACCGACTGATTCCACAACAAACGCTTTTTCCGCAACTCCCGCCGCTCGCCGGTTTTCAAACTGCGGCATAAGTGCGACGCACGGACAGATTCGCCGCGGGCGTTCGTGATTTGATAATTCGCCTTGATTCGCAGCCGATAGGAAATCTTGTTTTCAATCAAAAACTCCAACCAATCCTTCGAGCAAAATTCACGGTCGGCGGTCACGAACCGGATACTTTCGGCTCCGAATTCATCAATGAATTGCTGCAAAATCGCTTGTCGCTCCGTATTATCCGAACAGCCTTTTTCAGCCGTCACCGTCCAAAACAACCGAATCGAAACGCCTTTATAAGTGATTGACAGCAGCAGCACATTGACCCACTTAGTCCCTAATTGCCAAAAGGTAGCGGTCAATGGCAATCGTGTATAACGGCTCGATCTTCAGCAATTTCAGCACTAAATGTGCGATTTCAACCTGCGAAATTGAAAAAAATGCAGAAACCGCGGCAGCCGTTTGTAATTGGAAGCAATCTTGGCACGTCCGGCAAAAACACAAGCGATTTTCGCCAGATTAACCGTCTGTACCTGAAACAACGCCACCAAAAAACGCGCCGGAAACTTGATTCGCGCCCGGTTCCACGCTAAATTTTGAGCTAGTATTTTCTCCAACGAGTAAATATCCATTGAGTTGAAATTCTCCTTTTTCTAAATTCTCGACAAATTTCTAAAAGTAGATTTCAACTCAATGCTCATTCTTTTTCAAATA
>JAJAZE010000090.1 GCA_026785925.1 Pyrinomonadaceae bacterium | reverse complement strand
TGCCCCGTTCGAGGCTCGGCGAGAACGAAACGCCGCACGGTTGCTAAAAGTTTCGGGTAATCGAGAGGCGTGTCCGTATCTTGCTTCGCTTGAACGGACGGCAAGCGAGACGCTTGCGCTCCAGTCAAACGCCCGTTTTTATTGGTTTTAATTTATGTCCACGCTTCAATTAAAATCAATCTTTCAAAACTAAAATCCTATCCGGCGGAAGTCCGACCATACATTCTTCGCCGACGTTCAAACCGACCAGCCGCAGAACCAACGCTTCGAGCAGCAAACCGTTGGCGTTGAGTTTGATTGAAGTTGTTGAGCCGAGAAACGAAATGCCGACGATTTCGGCGCGCAGCAGATTGTCTTCGGGAAAAGACGCGCCGAAAGAAATCGAAATGTGTTCGGGACGAATGGCGAGCGTGACTGTTTGATTAATTGCGCCGAGCGAGTCTTTATCAACCTGATCAGTGAAAAGTTGGTGTTCACCTTTTAGCGTTTGAAATTCCGGCGTGTCCGCTTTGCTCGAAGATAAACGTGCGGCTTCGATTAAATTATTCCTGCCCGTGACGCGGGCGGCGGCAACCGAAGTCGGACTTTCATAAACCTCGCGCGGCGTTCCGGTTTGCACGATGGCTCCGTTGTGCAGAACTGAAACGCGGTCGCAAATTGAAAGAACTTCGTTGTAATCGTTGGTCGCAAAAATTACCGCCAGATTTTTTTCCTTGACGACGGCGCGGAGTTTTTCGCAATTGCGCTCGCGGGTGAGCCGATCCATAAAACAAAATTGATTATCGAGCAGCAAAACTCCCGAAGCGTTTTGCAGCGCGTGTTCGAGAGCTAAAACCTGACCGTCGCCGTCGGCAAGCTGTGAAGATTTCTGCGTTTTGAAAAGCGATTTCCAGAAAACGTCGTTGGTTAATTTGGGAAAGTGAAATCCGCGCTCGTCGCAGTTGCAATTGGTTAAATCTTCCGAATTATAGAAAATCGTGCCGGAATTGAGCGGTTCGGTTCCGGCGATGACGCGAATAATCGTCGTTTTTCCTTCAGCGACGACCCCGAACAAACCGAGAATTTCGCCGCGCTCGACGTGCAGCGAAACATCTTTCAAAACCCAGTTGTTATCGTATCTTTTGAAAAGATTGTTGATGATTAGCGACATAGTTTTATTCGGTAATTTGAAACTTTCGCCCACAAAGCGCGTGCAAACTAGAAGTATGCTTTTGTCATCCGAATAAGGCAAGCAGTAGGTAAAGTAAAAAGGCGAAAGGCGAAGGGCGAAAGTATTTTGAGCCTTTTTGTTCAAAATCCGGCGTGTTTGCGTTAAGATAAATTCAATTTAGAAAAGTTTGATTAAAATTATGGCAGAAGAAAATCCGAGTTTGAAAAGAAAATTGGTTCACGCCGGCGGCTGGACGCTCGCCAAGCGCGTCGCCAAGTCAATTCCGTATGTCGGAACGGCGTTTGCGATTGGTCTGGTCGGTTACGACATTAAGCGCAAAGGCGTGGTCAAAGGCGTTCTAAATTCCGGTCTGGACGCAATTCCGTTTATCGGTTTAGGGAAAAACGCGGTCGAATTTTTTACCGGCGATTTGTTTCCCGACAAAAACGTGAGCGGTCAAAAAAAATGAAAATTAAATTGTTAAACTTGAGTTTGCTGACGATATTCGTGTTGAGTATTTTCACGGCGGTTTCCGATGTCAACGCGCAGAAATCGCGCCGCAAAAAAACGGTTAAGCCGCGCCCGGTCGTTTCAACGATCCGACAGCCGGAAAAAATTGCGCCGACCGATATTAGCCGCCAAACCGAGTATCTGGACGGCAATCAAATTGTGCTGGGCGAAACTTCTTTGAGCGAAACGACGAGCGAAGCGGTCGCGCCGCCGACTGACGCGCCGACTGTTGAAGTGACCGGCAGCGAGGCGCGAATCAGAGAATTGACCGAGCGCATCAGATCGCTCGAATCGAATAAAAGAAACGATTACGATACCAAACAAAAGCGGCTTTTGCTGAATCTGGATATTCTCTCGCGGGCGGAAAGCCGCGCCGAATCGCTTCGCAAACAGCTTTTTGAAATGATTGAAAAAGAAGCGAGTGTCCGCACACGGCTCGAACAAATCAGCTTTGACGCGCGTCCCGAAACCATTGAGCGTTCGACCGCGTTCGTCGGCGGACTGCGCCCCGAAGAACTCCGCGATCAGCGCAAAAAATCGCTCGAAGCCGAAAAAAGAAATCTCGAATCGCTGCTCACGCAAATTCAAAACAGCCGCAGTTCGCTCGAAGAAAATGTTTCCAAAGCTGACTTTCTGGTCGAAAAAGTCCGTCTGAAGCTCGACAAAGAAATTGACGACGCGCTGGCTGACGATAAAAGCAATCCGTAATAAGAATGTCGCTCTTGAAACGATTTACGCCGAAACCAGACAAAATCGCCAACTATTTTACGAAAAAGGAATGCCCGAAAATTATCGGCATTCCTTTTTCGTTGAAAATATCCTGCAAGCCAAAGCAACTTGCCGCGTTCCTCAACTCGTCATACAAAAGCGTCAATTAAATGAAGGCTGTGCGTAATTTAACTAACCGAAAACTGACTGGAGCGCAAGCGTCCCGCTTGCAGTGAGCGCGATAGCGCGAAAAAGCGTTGCGATAACATTCAAATTAGTATCTGACCGAAACGCTTTTTCGCATCGAAGCGACGCTCACGGCAAGCGGGACGCTTGCGCTCCAGTCCGCTCCGCGTTTTTACAAACTTTGATTTATGCTTGGGCTTTAATTAAACTTTTCGGTGCTTAAATTATTCAATTCTAAGGAGAAGATGATGAGATTCAAAAATGCTGCGAGTTTTTTCTGTTTATTATTCGCCGGTTTATGCGCGGCGATTTCCGCCAGCGCGCAAGGCGTGATCGTGCCGATAATTTGCGATATTCGCCCGTGCCGCCCGACTCCGCGCCCGCGTCCGCTGCCGATTCCGAATGCGCTGCCGGTTAAATCAATTTCACTCGACACGAAGATTAACGGGCAAGTGGCGACGACGCACGTCGAGCAGGTTTTTCGGAACGACACGTCTTACACGCTCGAAGGCACGTATTTTTTCCCGATTCCCGAAACGGCTTCGATCATCGAGTTTGCGATTTGGGAAAACGGCAAAAAACTCGTCGGCGAAGTTCGCTCGCGTGAGGAAGCCCGGCGAATTTACGATGAAATCGTTCGCCGCCAAAAAGACCCCGGATTATTAGAATACGCGGGCAAAGACTTGTTTCAGGCTTCGATTTACCCGATTCCGCCGAACTCCGACAAAAAACTCGAAATAACTTATTCGCAGATTTTGAAAGCCGAATCGGGAACCGTCGCTTATCGCTATCCATTGGGAACCGGCAAAAATCTCTGGTCGCAACAGAATTCGTTTGAAGATTCAAACGCTCAAAGAAACGTGCCGCCGCAAAAATTCGGCACGGTTTCGGGGAAAATCGAAATCATCGGCAAAGACGGAATTAGAAATATCTATTCGCCGTCGCATCAAATTGAGGTCAAACAAAAAGGCGAAACCGGCGCGGGCGTTTCATTTGAAACCGGCAGCAACGACAACGATTTTCAGCTTTTCTACACTTTATCGAACAGCGATTTCGGAATGTCGCTGCTGACTTACCGCGAAGCCGGGCGCGACGGTTATTTTTTGCTGATGCTGTCGCCGAAAGACAACATTTCCGAGCGGGAATTAGTCAGCAAAGACATCGTTTTCGTTTTGGATACGAGCGGCTCGATGGCGGAAGACGGCAAAATGGAAAAGGCTCGCGCGGCTTTATTGTTCGGCATTCGCGGCTTGCGCGACGCGGATAAATTTAACGTCATCAACTTTGCGGGCGAAGAACATCTGATGGAAAGCGGTTTAATCGCGGCAAATGCGGCGGGCAGACGGCGCGGCGAAGATTTCGTCAATAAATTAACGCCGACCGGCGGCACGAATATCAACGACGCGCTGCGTGCCGCGCTCCGGCAGTTCGACAACTCCGACCGCCCGAAAATGCTGGTGTTTATGACCGACGGTTTGCCGACGGTCGGCGAATCGAACGTCGAAAAAATCATCGCCAACGCCAACGCGATTCGAGTGGAAAATTTGCGGCTCTTCACTTTCGGAGTCGGCTACGATGTCAACACGCGCCTGCTCGACCGGCTGGCGGCGGAAAATTCCGGCGCGGCTGATTACGTCGAGCCGAAGGAAAATATCGAAGTCAAAGTCGGAAACTTTTTCACGAAAGTAAATTCGCCGGTCTTGACCGATTTAGAGATGGATTTCGGCGGCGTGCAGATTGATTCGATGTATCCGCGCCGCTTGACCGACATTTTCAAAGGAACGCAGATGACTTTGATCGGGCGTTACAAAAACAACGCCGATATTGAAAATATCACGCTGCGGCTGACCGGAAAATCGGGTAGGGAAGGGCGAACTTTTAATTATCCGAACCTCGATTTTCCGTATCGCGCCGACAAAAACGATTTTCTTCCCAGACTTTGGGCGACGCGCCGCGTCGGTTGGCTGATGGAACAAATTCGCTCGAACGGCGAGCAGAAGGAACTGCGCGACGAAGTGGTTGATTTGGGAACGCGCTACGGAATCGTCACGCCATACACCTCTTATCTGGCGACCGACGGCAGTGATAAAATTGGAGATTTGCCGATCAACGGAAGAGCATTATCTCCGAGAAAACTATCCAGAGATAAATCTGATGCCAGAAACTCCGCTCCGAGCGTCAATATGACGACCGGCGCAGGCGCGGTGCAGGAAAGCAAAAAGGCGAAACAGCAGCAAAATACCTATATACTTGACTCCGAAGACGACGAGGTAATTCAAACCGGCGCGGTCAAGAAAGTCGGCGCGAAAACCTTCTATCTGGAGAACGGCATTTGGATTGACGCGGAATTTAAGGAAGAAGCCAAACTCGCGGAGAACAAAATTGTTTTTGCCAGCGACGAATATTTCGACTTAATTACTAAGGAAAAAGAACTCGCGCAGTTCTTCTCGCTCGGTGAGCAGGTCGTCGTCATCTGGAAGGGGAAAGTCTATCGCATAACCAAATAAAGAATAGACTTGGAAACAAATTCCGGTAGTCTGACGTAGGTGACATTTGGCTGAATAATCGTATCTTATTCGTCAAAGTCACCTACAATTTTTATTTATGAATGAAATAATTGCTCCGATTTGGAGAAAATTTGCTTTTTTAAGCTGGCTGATAATTTTAACGACATCGAATATCTACGCGCAGTCAAGTTGGAATTCGGTTAAAAGCGGCAGCGCGGGCGATTTGGTCGCGGTTTATTTTACGTCCGTCGAGCGCGGTTTCGCGGCGGGCGACAACGGATTTTTATCGCAGACGACGAACGGCGGCAAAAGCTGGACGAAGCAATCCATCGGCACGACCGAAGACATCAACGAAATTTATTTTCGCAACGAAGACAACGGCTACGTCGTGGCGGGCAAAAAAATGTTCGCCACCGGCGACGGCGGACGCAACTGGCGCGAGCTAAAAATTTACGAGCCGAAAGATTTTCGCAACGCCGCGCCGGAATTTTTAAGCGTCCGGTTCGCCGACAAAAAACGCGGGTTTGTTGTCGGCTCGCTGCTCAATAAAGACGGCGAAGTCGTTGATTCGCTGGTGATGCGAACCGATAACGGAGGCGAAACGTGGGCGCGAATCATCGTGCCGTCGAAACTCGAATTATTTCATCTGGATTTCGTCAGCAGTTCACGCGGCTGGATCGTCGGCGACAAAGGCTTGATTTTAACTACACAGGACGGCGGCGTAAATTGGTTCGCGCAAAATTCGAGAACCGATAAAACTCTTTACAACGTAGATTTTCGTGATTCGGACGAAGGCTACGCGGTCGGCGGCAAAGGAGTGATTTTGCGGACGGAAAACGGCGGCGGAAACTGGGAGACGGTCAAAACGAGTTTTCCGAACACGTTTCTGCGCGTTGATTTTGCCGACGATAAAAACGGCTGGATTGTCGGCTACGGCGGCACGATTCTGCGCTCCGGCGACAAAGGCAGAACCTGGCTTAAACAGGAAAGCGGCGTTAAGGAGAATCTCTACGGTTTGTTTATGCTGAAAAAATTCGGCTGGGCGGTCGGCGCGAAAGGCGCGCTTATTCAATATCAAAAATAGCGGCGAAGTTAACAAACTAAAAAAAGGAAACGCCAACATCTTGCCGGCGTTTCCTTTTTCAGCCGATTAATTTTCACCGCGCCGCAGTGCCGCGCCCGACCGCGCTCCGGTCATTTTTCCATCGGCGAAAACCGCCGTGCCGTTGACATAAACGCGGCTGATGCCGATTGGATACTGGTGCGGATTTTCAAAAGTCGCGCGGTCGGTGATTTGCTTTTCGTCGAAAATCACCAAATCGGCGGCGAAGCCTTCCCGAATCAGTCCGCGTTCGCGCAGTCCGAATGTTTGCGCGGGCAGCGAAGTCATTTTGCGAATCGCGTCTTCGAGCGTCAAAATTTTTAACTCGCGCACATAACGACCGAGAACGCGGACGTTGTTGCCGTAACCGCGCGGATGCGGAACGCCTTCGCCGAACTGCCGCACGCCGCTGTCCGAAGCGATCATCGTGAACGGTTCGCGCATAATACTCTGCACATCGGCTTCGTCCATTTTGTGATAAACCATCTGTGCGCCGCCCGCCGCATACATTTCGAGAATCTGGTCAATCTGCGCGTCGAGCTTGTCTTTACCTTTGGCGCGTTTAGCGATTTCTTTGATATTCAAACCGTTAAAATCTTTATTCGCCGCGTAGCTGGCGACATTGGCGTAGGAAAAATCTTTGAATTTGCTGTCTTTGAGCGTTTTCTTGATTTCGTCAATAATTTTTTTGCGCGTCGTTTCGTCGGCGAGCCTTTTTTTACCTTCTTCGCGTCCGCCCGCTAAAGACCAAGCCGGCAAAATCGTGTCGAGCGAAGTCGAAGAAGCCGTGTAAGCGTATTGGTCAACCGTCACGACCAAACCTTTTTCACGCGCCGTGCGAACCAAACCGAGCGTTTCCGCCGTTTTTCCCCAATGCTTTTTGCTGGAAATCTTAAAGTGCGAGATTTCCACGGGAATTCCGGTCTGCTCACCGATGTTGATGGCTTCGGCAATCGCTTCAAAAACCGTGTCGCCTTCGTTGCGAATATGACTGGCGTAAATGCCTCGATATTTATTGGCGACCCGCGCTAAGGAAACGACTTCATCGGTTTTGGCGTAAGTTCCCGGAACATAAATCAATCCGGTTGAAAGCCCGACCGCGCCGCTTTTCATTGCCGTTTCAACCAACTCTTCCATTTGCTTTAATTCTTCCGCCGTCGGAGCGCGATTTTCCGAGCCGAGAACTTTCGCCCGCACCGATCCGTGCGCGATGAGCGTCGCCAGATTAACCGTCAACGGCGTTTCCCGGTAGCGTCCGAGAAACTTTTCGACATCCGTCACCGAACCGCCGCAGTTGCCCGTTACGAGCGAGGTGACTCCCATCCGAATAAAATTTTCCGCGTCGGGCAAACTGAAGATATTCTCCGTGTGCGCGTGAACGTCAATAAAACCGGGCGCGAGAATTTGATTCTTGGCATCAATGGTATGTTTGGCATCAGCCGGAGCAATTCGACCTATTTTCACAATGCGCCCGTTTTTGACGGCGACATCGGCGCGAAACCAGGGATTGCCGGTGCCGTCAACAACGCGGGCGTTGGTAATCAGCAAATCAAACGGCGCATCGGCAGTTTGTCCGGTAATAGTAAAAAATGAAATTAGTATAAGTAGTAGAAGCGGAAATATTTTTGGATTGCTCATATTTTTTGGTAAAAATGTCAGACAAAAAATCTTCGGAAATTAAAGGCTTGAGTGTTTAATATCAGAAATAATCAGCTTTTTAAAGTAAAAAATCGGACTTATGTTAATTTACCTTTAAACTTCTCCTCAATCTATGCTAATTTACATAAGCATTCCTTAAGACATATAAAAATTTCATAAGGTTCTATTATCTAAAATTACACTTCAAACGGAGGAGATTTATGAGTTTTAAACCGATTCTGACTGTTTTTTCGATGGTTGCTTGCTTGCTTGCTATAAACTTTAATGCTTCAGCACAAGGAACAACTTCTCGAATTACAGGAACTATTCAGGACAATTCAGGAGCGGCAGTCGCCGGAGCAACAGTAACTTTAACCAATGAAGGAACAAGAACTTCCTTAACAACGGAAACCAGCGACAGCGGCTCATATACTTTTGATTTGATTCCAGCCGGAACCTACAGCGTTATGGCGGAGCGGCAAGGTTTCAAAAAATTTGTTTCAAAGGAAAATGCCGTCAACGTCAATCAACCAGCAACGGTTAATATCTCGATGGAGGTCGGCGACGTATCGGAAACCGTTACCGTCCAAGGAACGGTGGAATCTGTTCAAACAGGCAGTTCGGGAAACCTCGGAAGCACTATTGACCAGAGAACTATTGAAAGCCTGCCGATTGTCGGCACACGCGGACGCAATCCGCTCGATTTGCTCAACTTTCAGCCGGGCGTGGTTGTCGGCGCAAATACCGGCGGCGGCGTTCACGTCAACGGCTCGCGCGACCGCGCTTTCAATTTTACGCTCGACGGCATTGACATCAACGAATCCACCGCCGGCGGCTCAAACTTTACGCCGCTTCGCCCGAACCCGGATTCGATACAGGAATTTCAAATCGTCACCAGCAATTTCACGGCTGAACTCGGACGCAGCAGCGGGGCGCAGGTAACTTTCATTACTCGCTCCGGCACAAATCGCCTATCGGGAAATGCCTTCGAGTATTATCAAACGCCGGAATTTAACGCTAACGAATATCAAAATAATTTGAACAACGGCAGAGCAAAAAATCAATTCGTTCAGCATATTTTCGGCGGCAGCGTGGGCGGTCCGATTATTAAAAATAAATTTTTCTTTTTTACCAATCTACAGATGCTTCGGTCATACGACACGGTACTGGTAACCAGAACGGTTTATACACAGGCGGCGAGAAACGGAATTTTCCGATATGTGCAAGGCGGACAAAATGGGGCATTCCAATCAAGCACGGCAGCAATTGATGCCGGCGGAAATCCTATTTTCCCAAATTGCAGCGCAACCGTTACGACAGGTTGTATCGCCACTTACAATATTGCCTCAAATCCTTCCGGTATCGGGATTGATCCCGCACTAGCAGCAATTATTAATTCATCACCTTTGCCGAATAACTTCTCCAGCGGAGACGGGTTAAACACGGCGGGATTTAATTTCGGCGCACCCCAGCGTGAGAAACAATATGACTTTGTGGTGAAGTTTGATTACAACCTTGCCGATAATCAATTGCTTTACGTTCGATATGGTCAGGGTGAGCAAAACACTTTTGGCGACGGGGGAAACGGCGGTCGCCCGATTTTTCCTAATTCGCCAAATTTTGTTGATACGTTTCGCGCCCCAAAGAACCTGGCTATCAATTATCGCTGGTCGCCGACCGCGACTTTGACGAATGAATTTATTTTCGGTATGAATAAATTCGGTTTTATCTTTGAAACTCCCGAACCGGACTCGAGAATACCATTCGCATTTAATAATATCGCAACGCCCAATACAAATTTTTCTTACAATGCGCGCAGCAGCACGACGTTTCAGTTTGTTGACAATCTAACGTGGATTAAGGGAAATCACACGGTGAAAGGCGGCTTCAATTTCCGTCGCGGGCGGGCGATTGATGATAGGTCTGGTGTGGCAGGCACAGCTATCGAACCTTCTGTCGCATTTAATGCGGGGACTACGACCTTCGGCGCGTTCGTTCTGCCTGCAGCCGGAATAAATTCAAGCGATTTGACTCTTCTTCGCAACAGTATTAACAATCTTCTCGGTAGAATAGGCAGCTATTCGCAGGCATTCGTTTCAGACCCGAACAATCCAGGTCAATTCGCACCGGCGGGAACTCGATATAATTTTTCCGCCAACTACCCGGAGTATGATTTTTACGGTCAGGATACGTGGAAATTTCGCCCGAATTTGACCTTTGATTTGGGTTTGCGCTGGGAGTTTAAGTTAGCTCCGACTTCAAACGGAAGACCGATTTTAGCTCCTGACCAACTGTTCACAGCAGGCGCGGCTCAGACAAACACCCTTAAATTTGTTGAAAAGAAATTGTTTAATAACGATTTAAATAATCTCTCGCCGTCGGTCGGATTTGCCTGGGATCCGTTTAGCAGCGGTAAAACGTCAATTCGCGCGAATTACCGGCTTGCCTACGACCGTTTCCCGTCTTTCTTGTTTTCGTCAAGCATCTTTCAAAGCACGCCCGGAAATACATTTCTCGGCAATGATACGACCTTCAATTCAGGCACTAATTCGCCATCAGGCGCGAATTTAATAAGAACCGGTCTGCCGAATTTAATGCCGACGCGGACACCTGACCAACTGCGTCAGCCCGCCGCATTCGGGACAGGCGGTATCACATTGATTGACCCTGACTTAAAATTTCCTGAGATTCATCAGTATGCTTTGAGTTTCCAACGCGAAGTTTTTAAAGATACGGTGTTTGAGATAAGCTACATCGGCAAGCACGGAACGAATCTGTTCGGCGGTTACGATGCCAACCAGGTGAATCTCAATGCGACCGACGCGCGTTGCGGAAGTCAGACTTTTTTGGCTGCTTTTGTTCAGGCGCAAAATGCGGCAACCGCCGCTAATACCAACTGTTTGGCATCATTGCTCGCAGGAGGAACCGCTGCGGGCGGCTCGGCGGCTTTTCGCACGCAGTTTGCGACGCAGCTCGCTCAAAATTCGATTGGCAACGCCGCGCAAACTCTTTCCCAGAGAAGCGGTGCCGCCGGTTCGACGAGTCCTTCGCTGACGGCAAACGGTTTTACTCCATTCCTTTTCCAAAAGTATCCTCAATATACAGGTGGTTTGAATGTTTTGGACAGCGGCGACGTTTCCAGATATAACGGACTGGAGTTTATTTTGAAACGCCGCTTTAATCGAGGTCTCGGTTTTCAGGTCGGTTACACTTTTAGCAAATCGAGTGACACGCGCTCGTTTGACCCGACTTTTTCGACTGTCACGCGGGGCAGCTTTACAAATCCTGCCGGTATTGGTCAATCCGCTTCAAGCACGCCGTTCGACATCAACAATCGTCGTTTGAATTACGCTCCGTCGGATTTCGACCGGCGGCACGTTTTGCAAGCCACGTATGTTTATGAATTACCGTTCGGCAAAAGCAAAATGTTCGGTTCTGATATTCCGAAAGCCCTCGATTACGTCATCGGCGGCTGGCAGATAGCCGGAAATTTGCTTTGGTCAGCCGGCAGACCTTTCAGTGTTTTTTCTGGAGCATACACTTCCAGCAACGTCATTCAATCAACGGCTGATTGTAACGGCTGCAGACGAAATATGGGACGGCTTGTGCAGGAGAACGGAACAAATTATTGGTTTAGTGCCGAGCAGCGGGCGCAGTTTTCGGTTCCGGCGGTCGGTTCAAACGGAGATACAGGTCGCAACTTTTTCATCTCGCCGCGTTACTTCCAAACGGACGTATCGCTTTCCAAAAAATTCAGGGTAACGGAAAGATTCAATTTCGATTTACGTCTGGATGCCAAAAATGCTACTAACAATCCATCTTTTGATATTCCGGTCTACGTTCTACCGCCGATCAGTACTACGTTTGGGCAAATCCGTGACAGGGTTACCAGTAATTCCCGACGAATGCAGGTTTCGCTGAAACTGAATTTCTAATTTGCCAAAAACTAAAGAAAAGGCGGAGAGTTTCAGAAATGAAACTCTCCGCCTTTTAGTTGCTAAATCAAATCAAAGTTTATAGCAACGATTGAGTCATTACGCTTTGTGTTATCGGTTTAACGATGAACTGGATAAGTTTAACGACCCCTCTGTATTAACTAAAGTATTCATTACCAATACTTCGGACAGTTTTTGAAAGGTAATTTTCGCTAACTCGTTGAAAAATAAAGAAAGCGACTATTTAAATCAAAGTTAGCTCAACACCTAACATTGATTTAATGTTGAAAAAAGAATTCGGTCATTCGAGAAGTCCTGATTTTATTAGACCTCAAGCAAACAAAAAACTGTCCGAAGTATTGATTAAATAAGTCCGATTTTAGTTTTGGAAAAAAGGTAATGATCTTTAACGAAAAACCATTGTAATATCCGTAACACTATTGTAGTATCCAACCACACATTCAGTTTTACCGGCTCAAAATTTTCTTGAGCCTCGAAATTTGCAGTTATTCAATCAATGTTTTTTCAATACGGCTAATTCAAAACAACCGTATCCAACTGGCAACAAAAAAAATTATTCGGAGGATTAAGTGATGTTAAGTTTTTGGCAGCGCAGTTTTTATCTGATTGTTTTTCTATTTTTGACCGTATCGGTCAACGCCCAATCCAGCACTTCGAGGATTACCGGTATCGTCAATGACGGCAACGGTTCGGCGGTGGCAGGCGCAACCGTCACGCTGACCAACGAAGCGACCGGCGTGACTTTTACGCAGGTGACGACGACCGACGGCACTTATGCGTTTCCATCGCTGACGGCGGGCAAATATACCGTCACGGTGGAACAGTCCGGATTTAAGAAAAGCGTTCAAACGAACAATGTCGTCGAGGTCGGCACACCTTTAAACGTCAATTTGGTTTTAGAAACCGGCGGTGTCAATGAAGTCGTGACGGTGGTTTCCGACCGCGAGACGGTGCAGACCAACACGGCGACCATCGGCAATGTGGTTGACCAGCGGACGATTGAAACTTTGCCGCTGAACGGTCGCAATCCGCTGAATTTGGTTTTGCTCGAACCCGGAGTCGTCCAGCGTTCGGGCGGAGCCGCCGGTTCGGGCGTTCACATCAACGGCTCGCGCGACCGCGCTTTTAACGTGACGATTGACGGCATTGATGCCAATGAATCGTCAGTCCCGAATCCAGTATCGAACATCTATCGCATCAATCCCGACAATGTTCAGGAATTCAAAGTTACGACCAATAACGCCACCGCCGAAGAAGGACGCAACAGCGGCGCGGCGATTACGCTTTCAACCCGCACGGGCGGCAACGGTTTTCACGGAACCGGATTCTTATTTTTTAGAGACAGTGCGCTCAACTCGACGGAGTTTTACGCCAACGCGCAAAAATTGCCGAAACGCGAAACGAAATTAAAACAGTTCGGTTTTGAACTCGGCGGACCGATTATCAAAAACAAGACGTTTTTCTTCGGCAGCTTTCAAACCAACGTCATTGATTTTACGCAGCCGATTGACCAATCTTTCGGCACTCCGATTGTCTACACCGCCGCC
>JAJAZE010000089.1 GCA_026785925.1 Pyrinomonadaceae bacterium | reverse complement strand
GCTCGTCGTATCAGCGGATCGTCGTCACCAAAGGCAAAACCGGCTACGCGCTTTTTTTGAACGGCAATCTGCAATTCAATTCGTTTGACGAGTATCGCTATCACGAAGCTCTCGTTCATCCGGCGATGCTTTCGGCGGGCGCGAATCCGAAAAGAATTTTGGTTTTGGGCGGCGGCGACGGTTTGGCGGTCAGGGAGATTTTAAAATATCCGTCGGTTGAATCGGTGACGCTCGTTGATCTCGATCCGGCGATGACCGAACTTTCCAGGACTTTGCCCGCGCTGGCTGAATTAAACAACCGCGCTTTGGAAGATCAGCGAGTTTCTGTCGTCAACGCCGATGCCTACGTCTGGCTCGACAATAATAACAGCGAGCCGTTCGATATCGCCGTTATAGATTTTCCCGACCCGAACAACTTCGCGCTCGGCAAACTTTACACGACGCGCTTTTACAATCTTCTAAAGTTTAAGTTGAAGCCAAACGCTTCGGTCGCCATTCAAACAACTTCGCCGCTCATCGCCCGCAAATCTTTCTGGTGCATCATCAAAACCGTCGAAGCGGCGGGCTTTTCCGTCAAACCGTATCAGACAACCGTTCCGTCATTCGGCATTTGGGGTTACGCGCTGGCAAAACTCGCGCCGTTCGACGCGCCGAAAACGATTCCCGAAAATCTGAATCTGAAATTCCTAAACGACAAAACACTCGCTTCGATGTTCGATTTCTCGGCGGACACCTCGCTGCCAAACGAGGAAATCGAAATCAACCGGCTCGATAATCAGGCTCTCGTCAGATATTACGAAAGCGAATGGCGCAGATTTGAATAAGATTTCTGCTAAGATATTTTAAGCAGGAGAAAAGCGATGCAAACCAATATCGAAACTATCTATCAACAACATATCAAGCCTTTGCCGCCCGCCGAGCAGCTAAAACTTTTAGCGAAAATGGCGGAAGAGTTATCAAACGGCGAAAAGAAAACCGAACCGACTAAAAAAAGGAGTTTGCTTGAATTGGAAGGTTTGGGCGCAGAGATTTGGGAAGGCGTTGACGCACAGGAATACGTTAATGAACTTCGCAATGAATGGGAGCATCGTCCCGGTTAAATCAAATACTGCTTCTCCTGATTTTTCCTTTGAGCTAATGAATTTTTTAGATTCGGAATAGCTGATAACTGATAGCTGACAGTTGAAAACTGTCAGCTATTCCGAAGTTAATGATTATGAGCGAAAATATCCTACAAGAAAAGTCCTACAAATTTGCTCTGCGGATTGTCAAATTAAGTCAATACTTGAATGATGAGAAACACGAATATGTGTTGTCGAAGAAAATTTTAGATTCGGGAACGGCAATTGGTGTGCTTATCGAAGAAGCTAAACAGGGCGAAAATCGCGCGGATTTTCTACAAAAATTTTCGATTGCCAATAAAGAAGCTTTCAAAACCAACTTTTGGCTCAGACTGCTTCGGGACGGTGATTTTTTGAGCGAAAAGCAAGCCGCGTCCTTGCTCGCCGATTGTGAGGAACTGCAAAAAATGCTCATTTCATCACTCAAAACGACCAAAAAATCTGACTAAATTATCATCTTTCAGTTATCAGCTATTAGTTATTCCGAAGATAAATTTCAAAGATGAAATTCACCCGCCGCGAAATTTTATCCGCATTTTTAGGTTTGCCTTTCGCGCTCGCGGCGTGTCGCTCAAATTCTGAGAAGAATCCATTTCCCGATGGCGAAATCGTCGGCGCGAACGTCAACGTCGGACACCTTTTACGCGAAAACCGCCGCGTCGAAGTTCCCGCGAACAATTGGGAAAAGGTTAAAGCGGCGATTATCGGCGGCGGCATTGCCGGATTAGCGACGGCGTGGAAATTTCAAAAGGAAAACTTTAACGATTTCGTGCTGCTCGAACTCGAAAATAAAATCGGCGGCACGGCGCAGAGCGAAACTTCAAATTTGGTCGGCTATCCGTGGGGCGCACATTATTTGCCCGTTCCATTTCGGGAAAACACGGAGCTTATCTCTTTGCTCGACGAAATGAATTTGACTGAAGGCACGAGTCAAAACGGCGAAATTCTGGTCAAAGAACAATTTTTGTGCCGTGAACCCGAAGAGAGAGTTTTCTACAAAGGTCGCTGGTATGAAAATTTGTATTTGAATGTCGGGGCGAGCGAAGAAGACAAACGGCAGTTCGGCGAATTTCAGAAGCAGATTGATTTCTGGATAAATTGGCGCGACGCGAAAGGAAGGCGAGCATTCGTCGTGCCGGTCGCCAATTGTTCGACCGACGCGGAAGCCGTCGCACTCGATAAAATTTCCTTCGGCGATTGGCTGCGGAGTAAAAATTTTACATCCGAAAGACTTTTTTGGTATTGCGATTACGCGACACGCGATGATTACGGTTTGAAACTCGACCAAACTTCCGCTTGGGCGGGACTTTTTTATTTCTGTTCGCGGGTTCGCAAATCGGGCGAAGAATCGCAGGCGTTTATCACTTTTCCCGAAGGCAACGGCAGATTCGTCAATCACCTGCACGATAAAATAAAAGATAAAACCAAACTCAAAACAATCGCGCTCGAAATCATTCCGCACGAAACGGGCGTTGATGTCGTTTGCTTGAACACCGAAACCAATGAGTTAAAAGGTTTTCACTGCGAAAAAGCGGTTTTCTGTGCGCCAATTTTCACAGCGAATTATTTGATTCGAGATTATCGAACCAATCCGCCCGCGCACGTCAGAGAATTTGAACATAACGCCTGGTTCGTGGCGAATTTGTTTTTAAAAGATCGCCCGAAACCGCAGTTTACAAAAGATTTCCCGCTCGCGTGGGATAATGTTTTATACGAAAGTCCGTCGCTCGGTTATGTCAATTCGACGCATCAAAAAGGCATTGATTACGGCGCGACGATTTTGACTTATTATTATCCGATGTGCGCCGAAGAAAACGCGCGGGCGAAACTTTTCGGACTCGGCTGGAAGGATTTAGCCGATGTCGTGCTGACCGATTTGAGCCGCGCCCACAAAGACATCTACCAATTAACCGAAAAAATTGACATAATGCGCTGGGGACACGCGATGATTTCGCCGCGCCCGAATTTCCTTTGGAACGGCGCGCGCGAACAAGCGCAAACGCCGTATCGAAACATTCATTTCGCGCATTCGGATTTGAGCGGCATCGCGCTTTTTGAAGAAGCGTTTTATCACGCGATGCGGGCAGCGGGTGAGATAGTTTCTGCAAGATAGTCGCTTTCAAACTTGGCAACCGCAACGGTTGAATTTAAGATGTTGGTAGAAAAAAATGTATATCCAAAAAGCCGAAATTAAAAATATCAGGTCAATCGTTGATTTTGAAATTGAGTTCAAAAACCCGGCGGGCTGGCACGTTTTGATTGGCGACAACGGCGCGGGAAAATCAACGATCATTCGCTCAATGGCTTTAGCTTTAGTTTATAGACAATCTCAAGGACTTCGCGCCAATTGGAATGATTGGCTTCGTAAACAAAGTGAAGAGGGAGAAATTTCCGTTTATATACTGAAAGACACAGATTTAGATATTTATGAATTTTATACCAGATCAAGCCGTTCAAAATCACATAAAAGCGAAAAGGTTTTTGATGTTGAAGATTTAACTTTACGACTATTCTTTTCAATTGCTGACCATATTGTTAATTTTTACGGGAAAACTTACTTGAATAATGACAAAGAACTAGATGAACTAGATTATCAAACTTACAAAACTGTTTTCTCAGGTTTCTTTTCAAGTTCTTTTGGACCTTATAGACGTTTTGAGGGCGGCAATCCTGAATGGGAAGAACTTTTCAAAAACCCAACTTTTGCAAACTTAGCTGCACATCTTTCAGTTTTTGGTGAGGACGTTGCACTTACTGAACCAATAAAATGGCTTAAAGATTTGCAATATAAATCATTAGAAAAAAATAAAGAAAGCGAAAACACTCTCAATAATCTACAAAACTTAGTGAACTCTGCTAACTTTTTGCCACATAATTCAAAGTTGGAAAGTGTTAGTTCAGAAGGTGTTTTCTTCAAAGATGGAAACGGTACAGTAATTTCAGTCAATCAAATGAGTGACGGTTATCGTTCGATTTTGAGTATGACTTTTGAATTGATTCGCCAACTCGTGCGCGTTTACGGTTCGGAATCGGTTTTCAAAAATATCGAAAAAGGCGAGATGTTTATTGATTTGCCAGGCGTTGTTTTGGTTGACGAGATTGACGCGCATCTGCATCCGACTTGGCAGACGCGCATCGGAAATTGGTTTTTGAAATACTTTCCGAAACTTCAATTTATTGTTACAACTCACAGCCCGCTCGTTTGCCGAGCAGCCGAAAAAGGAAGCATCTGGCGGCTTGCCGCACCCGGAAGCGATGAAAAATCCGGCGAAGTTATCGGAGTAGATAGAGAACGTCTGATTTACGGAAA
Organism: Pyrinomonadaceae bacterium; assembly: GCA_026785925.1. GTDB lineage: Bacteria > Acidobacteriota > Blastocatellia > Pyrinomonadales > Pyrinomonadaceae. The sequence continues at coordinate 25,257 of JAJAZE010000089.1, read as the reverse complement.
TATTCTCGATGCTTACGGCACGGAAGTTTTCGGCGAAGATGTCAGCATTTCGCAGGAATCCGTAGAAAAGCAAGAGGAATTAGTTAGATTAAATAAAAAGAAAATGCTTGATGCTATTTCACCGGCGGAAGAAAAAAAGTTGCAAGATTTGAAAAAAGTATTTATAACTGATGCTCAAATTGAACTCTAAAAACTTAACTCGAATAAGTTCAGAACATTTAGCTGCCAAGCAAAAACTAATTGATGATTTGTCGGTGTTCGAGGAGAAAGCCAGAAAAGCCAAAAGCCTTTGGGACGGCAAAAGTTCAGTAGCATTCGACGAAATAAAATCACTTTTGAAAAAAATGTGCGTCAGCGTCGAAATTTGCGTTTATTGTGAAAACAATGAAGCAACCGACATTGAACATATATATCCGAAAAAACTTTATCCGAAAAAAACATTCATTTGGAAAAATTATATTTTAGTTTGCGGCAAATGTAATTCTCATCATAAAAAAGACAAGTTCAAAATTTTTAAGCCAAAAAACTCCGTAAACGTAGAAGACGTTACATTGCCGCCAAAGACGTATAGAAAACCCGCTAATGATGATGCTCTGTTTCTAAATCAGCGAAAAAACGATCCGATGGAATTTCTTGAACTTGATTTGCTCAATCGGACATTTATCTTTATTGAGAAATTTCCCGCAGGAACACGCGAATATGAAAGAGCAAAATATACAATTGAATTGCTCGGGTTAAATAAAAGAGGTGCTTTGAAAAAAGCAAGAGAAAGTGCCGCGTTATTTTTTATCAGCCGTTTGGAAAAATATGTAAATGCAAAAAACTCAAATAACTTTCAAGGATTAAAAGACGCGGTGGATGATTTTGGAAGTGTTGACGAGACTTCAAATTTTAATCAAGAAAAGACAAGAATACTTAAATCAATCAAAAAAACCATTTTGGAGAATCAACACCCGACAGTTTGGAAAGAAATGCTTCGGCAAAGAGGAATTTTGCTGAAAACAAACAGATTATTAGATGATGCACCCGAAGTATTAACGTGGTAGAAACGAAATTTTCAAATGAGCGAGATATTACCCCAATCAAAATGGCTTTTTTCCGCGCCGATTGACTTGTCGGTTTTTCTCGGCAGCGCGGTCGTGTCGCTTCTGCTTCTGGCGGTTGGCTGGCAGCTTGGAATTTTGAACGATGAATCGCCCGATTGGACTTGGATTTCCGCCGTGCTTTTGATTGATGTGGCGCACGTTTGGTCAACTTCGTTTCGCGTATATTTCGACGCGGAAGAATACAAACGGCGCATTTGGCTTTACACGCTCGTTCCGGTTTTCGGTTATTTAATCGGTGTCGCGCTTTATTCGGAAGGTGAACTGGTTTTCTGGAAAGCGTTGGCGATAATCGCAGTTTTTCATTTCGTGCGGCAGCAATACGGCTGGGTCAACCTTTATCGCGCAAAATTGCAGGAGAAATCAAACTTGACGTGGTGGATTGACGCGGCGGCGATTTATCTCGCAACGGTTTATCCGCTCTGCTTTTGGATGACGAGTTTGCCGCGAAATTTTAGCTGGTTTGTCGAAAACGATTTTTTCAATCTGCCGGCAATCGTCGAGCAGATTTTATTTCCCGTCTACGCGCTGGCTTTAATCGCTTATTTCGGCAAATCGGTTTATCTCTATTTTGCCGACGGTTTTTTGAATATAGGGAAAGATATTATCGTCGCAACGACCGCCGTTTGCTGGTATGTCGGCATCGTCGCGCTCAATTCAGATTATGCTTTTACGGTCACGAATATAATAATTCACGGCGTTCCGTATTTCGCTTTGATTTATTTTTACGCGAAATCCAGACGCGAAACTGCCGGACGATTTTATCAAAAACTGTCGAGCAATTGGATAGTTTTTCTCGCCACTTTGTGGGCTTTGGCTTACCTCGAAGAACTTTTCTGGAATCGCGGCGTGTGGCACGAACGCGAATTTTTATTCGGCGCGGGCTGGAATCTGGAAAATTGGAAAATGTATTTCGTGCCGCTGCTCGCCGTGCCGCAGTTGACGCATTATGTGCTTGACGGTTTTATCTGGAAGCGCAAAAACAATGAAAATTTCCGGCTGATTAGTTAGAATGAATTTATGAACAAAGTTTCTTTCAAAATTACGCTGATTGTTTTGACTTTTTTGTTCATATTTTCCGCCTGCAAAAAAAGCGATAATTCGGACGATTTCGACACGCTGTTTTTTTCCGACGATACGACCGCCGCCGCCGAACTCGTCGCTGATGCTAACGAAGACCTTAACAAAATCAAGATAATGTATAAGAGAAATGAGGTTCAGCTCGAAGAATTAAAAGCAGCGATGGGCGACAGAGACATCGAAAAAGTCAAGAAAATCGCTGACGAACTCGTTTATGTGATCAATGACGGAATGGCTCTCGGCGAAAAGGCAGTCGAGAAAATCAACCGCGCCGAACAGATGAATATCAACGCTGATTTTAAGGAATATCTGAGTTTGAAGGAAGAAAGTTTGCAGAAACAATTGGAAGCGTTTGAAAATCGTCGGCAAGCCGCACTTTTGCTCCGCGATGTTTTCGGTACTGCTAATCCGGCGGCGATTGAAAAAGCAAAACTCGGCTTTAAGGAAAAGGAAGAAAAGTTTATGAAAACACTCGAAACTTCCAGAGAGATCAACAAAAAGGCAAACGAATTGGCGAAAGAAAGTGCTAAAAAAGGTAAAGAGTAGAAAAGTGAAAAAGTGAAAGGGTGAAAGGGTGAAAGAGTAGGTTGAAGGTTCATCAGCCAAACTTTTTCACCCTTTCACTTTTTCACTTTATAAAATACGCGGCGCGAGTTTCGTTGGTTTCGGCAGCGGCGCGAACTGTTTGAGCGGCATTGGCACTTAAAGATTCAATTGATTCGGAACTACTTCAATGGATTTGTTGAGTTCCTCAAATTTCATCGCGCCGTCTTTGGAAATTTCCGGCGTGACGCGCACGGTTTGACGATTTTTCTCGCGGATAATCGTTACGATGATGTCGCCTTCTCTTTTATCATTGAGAACGCGCATCAAATCCGCTATCTCCTTAACTTCTTTGTCATCGGCTTCGACAATCACGTCGCCCGTTTTCAAACCGGCTTTGTCCGCCGGAGAATTTTCCCGGACATTGTTTATAAGCAAGCCTTTCCCTTCCGACACGCCGAAATAATCGCCTAACTGTTTGGTCAGAGGCGTGACTCCGACTCCGATTTGACGGCTCGCATCGCCGCGCCAAATGAAAACATTTTCGCCGCCGCGCATCGGCGGCATCGGTAACATTGGCGGCGTTGACGGCAGTTGCCGGATGCGCGGCAGTGGACGCAATCGCGGCACAGTTTCAAAACTAAAATTACCGTCTGAAAACGGCGAAAATTCGCGTTTGCCGAGCGTGACGTTTAATTCGCGTTCGCCGCCGCCGCCGCGCAAAATAAGGACTCTAGCAATTTGATCGGGCGCAACTTCGGCAATCAATCGCGTTAATTTCAAAACGCTTTTAATTTCTTCACCGTCGAACTTAATTATCACATCGCCGTCTTGCAGTCCGGCTTTGTCAGCCGGTGAATTTTCGACGACTTTTTCAATGCCGACACCGCGAACTTCCGAAAGTCCGAATTTGGCAAAATTCTCCCTTGATATTTCAACCGTTTGAATACCGAGATAACTGCGCTCGAAAGGTGCGCTCAGCATTACGCGCCGAACTGTTTTTTCAGTTCTGTTTTTCGACTCGACCGGCGCGTCCTGCGCCTGTGCCGTCGCGCCGCCGAACAGTGCAATCATCGTCAAAATCAAGAATTTATGTAACATAACGAACCTCCGAAAATTTTAATTTGTGTTTTAATCTTGGAACGAGTTTTTGTCGGGAAATTTACCCGCTAAGGTGCATCGAGACGAAAAAAAGTTGCCTGATCGAAGCCAGTTTTTAGTGAAAAAACTGGCTATTTTTGTGAAGTTTATCCTTAAAAGCCGCTTTTTGACGGTCTTTCCTTTTGCCAAGCACGCACTTAATATAATAGGATGGCTTTATAAAGTTTCCAACTCCAAAAGTTTGACAACTTTATATTTTAATTTTTAAAGAAGAAGAGGAATTTATATGAGAGGACTAACAATTTTAACTGCCGCCGCTTTAGCCGCGGCTTCAATCGGCTGTTCGACACCGGCTAACACCAATGTCACTGCCAATAAAGTGATGAATGCAAATTCAAATGTCGCGGTTGTGGTGAACAACAATTCGGCGATGACGATGAATTCAAATATGAGCAGCGGCACGACCACGACGATGAACTCGAATATCGCGCGGGCGGATTATGACAAAGACCGTGCGAAGTATGAAGCAGACAAAGGTGTCAGCAGCATCGGACAGGGTGCGAACGACAGTTGGATTTGGTTCAAAACCAAAGGCGCGTTGGCGGCAAGCAATGACTTGCGCGATTCGACTATCAATGTTGATGTCTCAAACGATGTCATCACCTTGAAAGGATCAGTTGCGACTGCCGCGCAGAAAACGGCAGCCATAGCAGTAGCTAAAGGTATCGAAGGACAAAAAGGCGTGAAAGATGATTTGAAAGTTCAAGCCGGTGATTCAATGACCAATCAAATGGTTGGCGGCAACAGCAATATGTCAAACGCCAATATGAAGAAGTAAGTGCGTTTGTTAGATAAAATAAAAACCCTGTCGTTTTAATTAACGGCGGGGTTTTTGTTTTCGATGTGCATTGATGCCTGCTTTTGAAATATCGCTGATTGTTCGCGCAAACCCGTTCAGATTTTGGATTTCAATTTCTGCAGTCTCGCCGCCGCCGCTTCCAAAGTTTCATCCTTTTTGCAAAAGCAGAAACGCACTTTCTGCGAACCTAAAACTTTATCGTGATAAAATGATGAACCCGGCACGACCGCCACACCGATTTCACGAATCAGATATTTTGTAAATTCGACATCATTTTTGAAGCCGAAATCGGAAACGTCCGTCATCACATAATACGCGCCCTGCGGCATCTCGCATTTGAAACCGGCGTTTTGCAGAATCGGCACGATGTAATCGCGTTTCGCTTGATATTCCTTTTGCAGATCGTCGTAATAACTTTCGGGCAAACCAAGCGCATATGTGCCTGCGTGCTGAAGCGGATTCGCCGCGCCGACGGTTAAAAAATCGTGAACCTTGCGAATCGCGCCCGAAATATCCGGCGGAGCGATCACATAACCGACGCGCCAGCCCGTGACCGAATAAGTTTTCGACAGCGAATTGACGACGACCGTGCGCTCGCGCATTCCGTCAATCTGCGCCATACAAATGTGATTTTGGATTGTAGATTGTGGATTTTGGATTGTCTGAAGCATCAACGGTTGGTTGTCAGCCGATGGTTGACCGTTCTTCAATCCAAAATCCACAATCGGCAATCCGAAATCGTAAATGATGTGTTCGTAAATCTCGTCGGTAAAACAAATTGCGTCGTATTCTTTGCAGAGTTCGGCGATAAATTCCAACTCTTCCCGCGAGAAAACCTTGCCCGTCGGATTATTCGGATTGCAAATGATAATTGCTTTCGTGCGTTCGTTAAAAGCGGCGCGAAGTTCGTCTTTTTCAAAATGCCAGCCGTCCGCCGTTTGATAAAGCGGAACGTGAACGGGTTTCGCATCCGACAAAATCGCGTCCGGCGCGTAGTTTTCGTAAAACGGCTCGAACACGACGACTTCTTCGCCCGCGTCAATGCAAGCCATCATTCCCGCAATCATCCCTTCGGTCGAACCGCACGTCACCGTAATTTCCGTTTCCGGGTCAACGTCTAAATTCAAAAACCGCTTTGTTTTCGCCGCAATCGCGTCACGAAACGCTTTCACGCCCCACGTGATCGCGTATTGATTATGGTCGTCGCTGATCGCCTGCATCGCCTTCTGTTTTATATCTTCGGGCGCGGCGAAATCGGGAAAGCCCTGACCGAGATTGACCGCACCGTATTTCATCGCCTCGCGCGTCATCTCGCGGATCACCGATTCGGTAAAGCTCGCCGCTTTTTTAGAGATTCGATTTTTGGTTATTTTGGTTTGCGTCATAAAAGTAGTTAGGTTTTCCTTCTTGCCATCTCAAAATAAAAACACCATCGCGGCTTATTTTATGCCTAATACTTGTTTGCTTCTATAGAATCTTTCAATAAACGATGGAAAGTAGGACTAAAACTAAAGATTACATAATTATTTTTATAATTGATCCTAAAAAAAGTATTGTTGTTTCCAAAGATAGTCATCATTCCAACACAACATTTGTTTTGATTGATCGTTCTAATTGTAAGGCAATAGTAATTAGATTTGGGTGTTAGAATCGGCAAGTGTCCTTCAACAGCAGTTATAAATTCTACATGTTTTTTTGCATCATTGTCATAACCTCTTCCTACATAATACTGATGTGTCTCATTGTTATTAATACCATTATTTGAAATCTGAAACAGACTTATATTTCCATATGTTCTATAGCGGTAAAGAATAGGCAAGACTTCGTAATTGAGTATTTTCCAGTCGCTTGCTGTAAAGATATTTAAAGTAAAATACATAATATTATTTAAATAATTAAATTCTTCACCATCATAGATTAATACTTCGTAAGCAAAGCCAAAGCCATTTCTCCAAGATTTATCTATGGCTAGATATTCAGCATTCGTAAGTGCGCAAATTTCATTTAATACTCGTCCTACAGCCTTAGAATACGGAGTTAATTGTGGGGAATGAAAATTGAAATTTGCCCTATCCTGCAAAAGTCCCTCAAAAAACTTACTTCCACTTCCTGCAAATAAGCCTTTTTCATTTTCATCAAGAAAGATAAGCTGTTTGTACTCATCATTATTCAAAGCACTATACCAACCAAAGCAATATTTTTTATTATTATCAACCACCCACCCTAACATATTAAGTTTGATTTCATTCTCAGCACCTAAAAATTGTGAAGTATCAAGATTCAAAAGAAAGTTTTCAACATCTTGCATAGAAACCTGCTTTCCTCCAAAAGTTCTAAACAATTGCCTTATGACGCTCATCGCGTTTATTTTTAGTCCAGTCCAACCAATTACAAAATTTGGGGTAATCTTGTTGATTTTCTTACAGTGAAACTCACTTCCGCCACTCGTTATCAAAACATCGCCTAAAAGGATTGGAATATCATATTCCTTATATGCAGCAATTAAAGTCATAAAATTTTTCAAAATTACAGATATAATAATAAAGGAAGAAGCGAAATTTACACACTTCCTCCTTTCTGGTTTTTCTAATTTTGATTTACGTTTATTCTTTCGCGCCTAATCTGAAAGTCAGCCCCACGTTGAAGCCTCTCGAATAACCGGGCGTGGCGTGAATCCTTTCGATAACGTCACACGACGGACAAGTGCGCGACTCGAAAAAGTTTTGCGTTTCAAAATAGCGTTTGTCGAGCAGATTATCAATTGAAAAATTAAGGTCAACCCATTTTCTCAGGCGTTTGGCGACCGAGAAATCCACCACATCGTGACCGGCGGCGCGAATCGCGTCGTTTTCGCCGTCGAGCCGATAGCTCGAAATATGTCGCCAGTTCAACGAAGAACTAAAGCCTCGCAGTTCTGATAAAACCAAACTTCCGTTGGCGACCGTGTGCGGTGCGCTGTCAATTTGAATGCGGCGCGGCAATACGCCGGTGGAAAATTCACCCGGATAAAACGCTCTCAGAACCTGCGTCAATCCGCCGTTAAAACTCAAATAACGCCGGATTTGCACGGAAGTTTTCGCCTCGATTCCGTAGGAACGCGAGCGTCCGGCGAATTCGATTGAACCGTCGTCGGGAATATAAACCTGCTCGTTCGAGCGGTCAATCAAAAACGTGCTGAACGTCGCCGAGAAACGCCTGCCGTTATAAGCCGTTCCCGCCTGATAAAAATCCGTCGTGGAAACCTTCGGCGCGTCCGGGTTGCGAATCACGCCGCGCGCGTCCTGACTGGAAACTCCGCGCCCGTAATTGCCGTAAAAAACCATCGGAAATTTCTCGAACGGCGATAACGCCGCCGAAAGTTTCGGCTGAAATCGCGCCGCGCCCTGTTTGCCTTTGAGAACCGTCAGCCCATCGCTCTGCTCGAAACCGTCAACGTCAAACCCGAAATAATCCCAGCGCAGTCCGGCTTCGACGTGCAGATGTCCGTCGAAAAAATCTATGCCGTTTTGAATATAACCGGCGTAATTGCTGATGTTGGCTTGCGCCGAAGTGTAAAGCACATTCGGATTGTCGAAGTTTCCCGGCAAATCTTTTCGAGTCGGATTTCGCGCCACCGACGGATAAAGCCCGACATTGATTTGATTGAAATGCAAATTGCCGCCGACGGTCAAAAGCGATTGCCGCCCGAAAAGTTTATACGGCTGCAAATACTGAACATTACCGCCTTCCTGAAGTCTTGAATCGTGCTGGTCAATTTCGTCGCCGTAAACCGGATCGAGCAGAAAAAACGTGAAATTTGAAAACAAGTCGAACAGCGAACGCCCGACGAACGCATCGGCTTTGAACGTCGCGCCCGATTTCCATTCTTTGCGGTAATAAGTCGAAGCCGTGCCGAGCTGCACTTTCCCGCCGTTTTCCGGGTCAATAAAGCCGAAGCGGTCAAGTTGCCCCGCGCTCACCAAATCGAGCGGAATTTGTCCCGACGAAAAAAAGTTATTGCGTCCAGCGTTGAATTTAAAACCAATCGCTTCGGTTTCGCTGCGTTTCCAAGTGATATTTCCCGAAAAATTATCGCGCCGGTAACGCCCTTTATTGATAAACGGTCCGTCGAGATAACTCGGCTCATACGATAGAAACGCTTCGACGTTTTTGATTTTCGGACTGTATGCGAAAAATCCGCGAGCCGAATTGAATGAACCGAATTGAATCCGCGCTGTAAATTGGTTCGGCAAAGTTTCGCGCTGACGAATCTGCACAACTCCGAGACCCGAAAAATCGCCGTAAGCGGCTGAAAAAGGTCCGTTGATAATTGAAACACCTTCGACGAGTTCAGGCGATAAAGTTTTTAACGCTCCTAAATAACCTTGCCCGTGTCCCTGCGTCGCCTGATTTTGCTGGACGTTATCAACCAGAATTTTCAATCCGCCGTTCACGCCGCCGTGATCGAGATTGAACCCGAAACGGCGAATCTCCAAACTTTTGCCGCCGCCTTCGTGTTGTCCGGCATTAATTCCGGCGTTCAATGTTTGAATCAATTGATCGTCACGCCCGAACAGCGTGTTTTTATAAATTGTGTCGTTGCGCTGTTCGACTTCCGGCGATAGGACGTTGGCTTCAATCGTGACGTTTTCATTCACCGGACGCACGACGAAAGTGGTTTTGATTTGCAGACGAATTAGCGTGTCCGTCACCGAGAATATTCTGGTAACGGGCAAAATACTGTTGCCGAAAAATTTCACCGACAACGATTCGTTCGGCACTTGGACGGAAAACATTCCTTCCGCGTCGGTTGTGGCGATTATTTTACTCTGGGACGTTTCGATTTCAATCGAAACATTTGGAATCAATTCAAATTGCTGCGTGACGACCGTGCCGGAAAAAGTCCGCGTGTTTTGGGCGCAGACGTTGAAAGCAAAAAGGAGCGAAAAAGCGGCGACGAAAAAGATTTTGGTTCGCATAGTTTTAATAATTAAAAGTTTTTTACTGACGTTGTAATGTCAATATGTGTTACAAAATCAAGTTCCGTAACACTACTTTAAATTATTCGCTATTCGTAACCGTTCGGATTCAACGAATGCCATTTCCACGCGCTTTCGATAATTTTTTCGATTTCGGGAAATTGCGGATTCCAGCCGAGAACTTCACGCGCCTTTTTTGCGTCGGCAACCAATCTCGAAGGATCGCCGGCGCGACGCGGCGCGATGATCGTCTCGATTTCCTTGCCGGTAATTTTTTTGGCGGCTGCAATAACTTCCCTGACCGAATAACCGCCGCCGTTGCCGAGATTGACGAACTCCGACGCGCCGCCGTTTCGCAAATGTTTTAAGGCAAGCAGATGCGCCTGACTCAAGTCGGCGATGTGAATGTAATCCCGAATCGCCGTGCCGTCGGGCGTTGGATAATCGTCGCCGAAAATCGCTATCGAATCGCGCTTGCCTTGCGCGGCAAACAAAATGAGCGGAATGAGATGCGTTTCCGGGTCGTGGTCTTCGCCGTGCGAATCGGACGCGCCGCAAGCATTGAAATATCTGAGCGCGACGAACTTCAAATTATACGCCGTGTCGTAGCTATGCAGAATTTGTTCGACCATCAGCTTTGACCAGCCGTAAGGACTATTCGGGTTTTGAGGATGCGTTTCGTCAATCGGAATCCGCTGCGGCTCGCCGAAAACGGCGGCGGTTGAGGAAAAAACAAACCTTTTGACGTTGCCGCCGACTAAAACATCCAGTAATTTGAGTGTTTTCACGACATTGTTTTCGTAATAGATATTCGGATTTTTGACTGAATCGCCGACCGAAGTGAACGCCGAAAAGTGCATACACGCTTCGATTTCGTGTTCGCCGACGATTTTCTCGATTATTGTTTTGTCGCCGATGTCGCCTTCGTAGAATGGAATTGACGAATCAACCGCCTGCCGATGTCCGTAGACCAAACTGTCCAGAATGACGACTCTTTCACCCTGCTTGCACAAATGTTCAACTGCGACGCTGCCGATATAACCCGCGCCGCCGGTCACTAAAATTGCCATAGATTTATTTTAGCGTTAGTTCAGTCGAACTACGAAACCAGGCAGGCGGACAAAAAATTACAACGCCTGCCGACAATTCAACAACTTCGTTCACAAAGCGTCAGCCGAAAAAACCGCATTTCGCTTTTAAGTCGTTTCGCTTTGATTTGCGAATTGAGTTCTCTTGAAAGTTAATTCCCGATTTGTGTTTTGAGCGGTGATGATTGCGGATTGATAATTTTTTCGGACAGCGCGACTTTAGCAGCGAGCGGTTCTATTTTTTCTTCGACAATCGTTGCTTCGGGCAGAAAATGATTGAACAGACGACGAATTTCAGCAGCGTTATTTTCTTCGACCGCGCGGCGAAAATTGCCGACGATATTAGTTACTTCGTCGCCGGAATAAGTGGCGATTTTGCCGATGAAGATTTTCGGATGCGTCGTTTTTAAAAGATTTTCGCCGGTGATTTCGAGTTCTTCAAACAGTTTCTCACCTTTTCTGATGCCGGTGAAAACAATGTCAATGTCCTCGTAAGGCTGAAGTCCCGAAAGCCGAATCATATCTTCGGCGAGGTCGAGAATTTTGACCGGCTTGCCCATATCGAGAATGAAAATCTCGCCGCCTTTGCCCAACGCGCCCGCCTGCAAAACCAGTTGCGAGGCTTCGGGAATCGTCATAAAATAACGGGTCATCGCCTTGTCGGTAATGGTAATCGCTTCGCCTTTTAAGATTTGTTCGCGGAAAATCGGGACGACCGAACCGGCTGAACCGAGGACGTTTCCGAACCGCACGGCGACGTAATTTGTTTCGTAAATTCGATTGAGATTTTGCAGAACGATTTCCGCAATGCGTTTTGACGCGCCCATCACCGAGGTCGGATTGACGGCTTTGTCGGTCGAGATTAAAACGAAATTTTTAACGCCTGCTTCGCCCGCGAGTTTGCCGATGATTCCGGTCGCCAACACATTATTTTTGATCGCTTCGGTCGGATTGCCTTCCATCAAAGAGACGTGTTTGTGCGCGGCGGCGTGAAAAACGACGGCGGGCTGGTATTCGGCGAAAATTTCGCGCATTCGCGGTTCGTCGCCGACATCGGCAATCAGCGGAACAAATTTCGTGTGCAGAAAACTTTTGACGAGTTCGCGCTCGATCTGAAATAAAACAAACTCGGTGCGTTCGACTAATAAAAGAAGTTTCGGGTTAAATTCGGCAATCTGCCGGACGAGTTCCGAGCCGATGGAGCCGCCCGCGCCCGTCACCATCACGACTTTATCGCTTAAAAATTCGTGCAGATTTTCGTCGTCGAGTTCAACGGCTTCGCGCCCTAAAAGGTCTTCGATCTGCACGTCGCGGATGCGGCTGATCTGCACACGTCCGTGAATAATTTCGTGCAGACTCGGCACAATCTGCGCCCGGACGGGAATTTCGCGGCAAATATCTATGATGCGCCGAATATCTTTGCCCTGCGCGTGGTCAACGGCGATGACGACCTGCTCGACGGAAAGTTCGTCAACCAGCCGCGCCAGATCGTCGGTCGAACCGAGAACTTTCACGCCGCTGACGCTGCCGCCTTTTTTGCGGCGGTCGTCGTCAACAAAACCTTTGACTTCGAGTTCCGCGTCGGCGCGTCCCAAAACGTCTCTGACGGCTAACGCGCCGACTCTGCCCGCGCCGACGAAAAGCGTCGGTTTCGGCTTCACGCGGCGTTTGCTCACTTGAAACGTGCGCTTTTCGGAGACTTCATAGGCAAAGCGGCGCAGCAGCCGCAGCGTCAGCAAGCCGGCGAACGCCAAGCCCGTGTCCATCAAAATAATCGAGAGCGGAACCTGCCAACGAGAAAATTGTTCGCTCGAAACCAGTAATCTGATTAAAACCAGAATAACGCCGGAAACCAAAGCGGCTTTCAGAAAGGCTTTGATGTCGTCGAGGCTGACGTAACGCCAGATAATCGAATACGCGCCAAACAAAAACAGCGAAGCGAATTGAACGAAAACGACGAACGGTAACTGATTCAGCGCGTTGTCGAAATAGTATTCGTTAGGCTGAAAGTCGAATCGCAAAAGATACGCCAGGACGAACGCGCCGCACAAAACAGCGACATCGGTCAGTAACTGAACCGGACGGCGCAGAAACCACAACCGTTCTTCCATTCGGTATTTCTGTGTTATATTCGTCATTCGAGTCGAATCGTGAATTTGCTTTAGATTCAAATTACTCGGCAAAGCCGCAGGAGTCAAGAACGTATTCTAGCAAATTTGTAATAATTCACCGGCTCTAAAATACGATTTATCGCAAGCAACCGGATAAACCATCAGTTGAATCAAAAGCACTTGCCGGTTATCAACGGCAAAAAAGTTAAAACATATTAATTAAAGAGGTTTTATGAGTATAAAAGTTTGGTCGGTTTTTCTACTGACAATCGGTTTGTTTCAAGCGGTCGTCGGTCAGCAAATTCCCGTCGCGCCCGAAGAGCCGCGCGGTTATCTGGTCGGTCCGGGCGACGAAATAACGGGAAAAGTTTTGGGCGAGCCGCAGTTTGATTTTACCGCCACCATTGACGAAGACGGCAAATTTCAAGTCCCGTTTTTCGACAAACCGATTCTGGCGCGCTGCCGCACGGAAAAGGATTTGCGAACCGATGTGACGCGGCTTTTGGCGAAATACTTGAAAAATCCGCAAATCAGCGTTCGGGTCACGCAGCGCAAGAGTCGCCCGCCCGCAACCGTCTACGGTGAAGTGCAAAGGGCGCAGCAAATTGAATTGAGAAGAGAAGCCCGCTTGCTCGAATTGATTTCTTTTGTCGGTGGCGAGACCGAAAAATCCAGCGGTATGGTGCAGGTTTTCCGCACTCAGCCGCTGATCTGCGCCGAAACCAATGAAGCCGATAATTGGATGACGAATACCGACAATCGCACGGAAGTTCCTTCGCGGCTGTATAGTTTGAAAGAATTGCGTTCAGGGCGCGAAGAAGTCAACCCGAACATTTATCCGGGCGATTTGGTGGTCGTCTTAAAAGCCTCGCCGGTTTACGTCATCGGCGAAGTCAACGTGCTGAAAGAGATTCCTTTGACCGGAAACGGTTTGTCAATGACCGAAGCCATCGCCCAATCAGGCGGCTTCAGCCGCGAAGCCAAAACCAAGACGGTGACGATTCGCCGCTTGAAAGCCAATTCAAAAGACCGCGAAGTGATCGTCGTCAATTACGACCAGATCAAGAAAGGCGTGCAGAAAGACGTGATTCTTCAGCCGTTCGATATTGTCGAAGTTGATAAATCGAAGAAAAGCATCGGGCAAACTATTCTAGAACTGGCAATGGGCGGTGCGCGTGGTTTTACGCAGGTGCTGCCGCAGCGAGTTCTTTACTAAAATCATCGTCTTTTCAAAACGACAATCGCCGGTAAAACTTTGCCGGCGATTGTCGTTTTTTCTTAGAAGCCGTTTGAAAACTAAAAAATGACTGATAAAACAAGCAAGTTTTCCCGCGAAACACAAAAAAATTAAATCAAAAAACAACTGTTTTTTGTCTTTTTTTAGCATCTTTCGCGTCTTTCGCGGGAAAATTCTTAGCTTCCGAACAGCTTTTTAGCTATTTTCCAAATCGCTTATTTCATCAACTCTCCGCGCGTGTCGCCCGCCTTCAAATTCGGTTTCGAGAAAAGATTTGACGACTTTGCCGACTTCTTCGGGTGAAATCATCCGCGCCGGAACGCTCAGGACGTTCGCGTCATTATGTCGGCGAGCGAGTTGGGCGGTTTCTTCGTTCCAGGCGAGCGCGGCGCGAACTCCGCGAATTTTATTCGCCGCGATTTGCATTCCGTTGCCCGAACCGCACACTAAAATTCCTTTTTCACATTCACCGCCGCTGACTTTTTCCGCCACCTTCCGCGCGTAAATCGGATAATCAACCGATTCGGTCGAATTCGTGCCGACATCTTCATATTCAATACCGAGTTCGTCAAGCTGTCTTTTAATTTTTTCCTTATCTTCAAATCCGGCGTGATCTGCACCGATGGCAATTTTTTTGTTCATTGATATTTTCCTCGTGTTCGATTTTGATTCTAACCGAAGTCGCGGCGAGAAAAAAGATTGCTCACTAATAATCCAAACAGCAAACAATCACGCTCTTTTGCAATTTTAACAAATGAACGATTTGTGCGATTTGAGCGGTTTTTGTAAAATAGAAAAGTTGCAAATTTCTCTTTGATTCTCACAATGTGGAATGTCGGGAAATGTCCGAAAACTTTTTCTAAAAGCCGGACAAAAGATTATTAAACGATGGAATTGAAATCTCTTACCACTAAAGAAGTAGCGCGTTTGTGCCGCGTCAGCGATGCCACCGTCAAGCGTTGGGAAGCGAGCGGATTGCTGAAATCCGAGCGGACGAGCGGCGGACATCGCCGCTTTCGAGCCGAAGAAGTCGCCCGTTTTCAGCGCGAACAGAAACTCGGTTTAAAAATTCATAACGGCGACGAATCCGCAGTGCGAGCATCATCGCGCCGGCGCGTCGGCAAAATGCCGTCCGACGCGCCGCTTTTTCATTCGCTCATCGCCGGTTGTGAAGAAGAAGCGGCAAACACGCTGATCGAAGCGCATTTGCGGGGCGAACCGCTGGCGGAAATCTTTGACGAACTGGTCTGTCCGGCGATGCGGCAAATCGGCGAGCTTTGGCACAACGGCAATTTGAGTATCACGCAGGAACATATTGCCACGCGCGTCGCGGTCAGCGTCATCTTAAAATTGCGGAATGTGCTGCCGGTTCCCGAAATGAACGGCGAATTGGCGATGTGCTGTGCGCTGGAAAGCGATTTTCACGATTTGCCGACGCATCTGGCGCAGATGGTTTTTGAAAACGAAGGCTGGGAAGTTCTGAATTTCGGCGCGAACACGCCGCTCTACAGTTTAGCCGAGGAAGTTTTGCAGCACGCGCCCAAACTGCTTTGCATTTCCGCGACGGTGATGAACGACATCGAGCGTTCGGTGCGCGACTATAAAATTTTTATCGAACAAATTGGAAAACTCAAAACCAGAATTATACTCGGCGGCGGAGCGTTTGCCGACGAGCATCTCCGCCGCCGGTTTCCCGCCGACTTTTACGCCCGCAGTTTCGGTGAATTTGCCGGATTTGCGCGGCAACTGCCGAACAAATCTTAAATAAAAGGTTATGGCATATCGCATTCTGGCTGAATTCGTGCTGGTTCTGCATTTCTGCTTTGTCGTCTTCGTCATCTTCGGCGGCTTGCTCGTTCTGCGCTGGCATTGGGCGGCGTGGCTGCATTTGCCGGCGGTTTTGTGGGGAATTATCATCGAATTCTTCTGGTGGTCGTGTCCGCTGACGACGCTGGAAAATTTCTTGCGAGAGCGCGGCGGCGAAGTCGGTTACACGACCGGATTCATTGATTATTATGTCTCCGCGCTGCTTTACGCGCCGCTTTCTCCAAACATTCGCTTCGCGCTCGGATTGTTGCTGATCGGTTTTAATCTGCTTATTTATGCTTATCTTTGGCGGCGATATTTTTTCCGCGTGAAGTGAAACGATATTTATTAACGGCAACGCCGCGCTCAACATTCGGCATCTATTTCTGCAAAATCGTCTCGTCTGGCGAATTTGTTTGATTCAGGCAAAACCTTTATACTTCCGACAGAAAACATTGTATCGCCCAGATGAAATACACCGCCTTTATAATTTTCGCTTTTCTCGCACTCGCTTTCGCGCCGCCGATTTTCGCGCAGGATTTTCTGCCGGAACTCGTTCGCCGCATCAAGCCTTCGGCGGTAGCGATTGAAACCTTCGACGCGAAAGGCGCAACGCTCTCGCGCGGCAGCGGTTTTTTTATTTCCGCCGATAAAATCATCACCAACCGCCACGTCATCGAAAAATCTAGTCGCGTCGAGATTCATTTGATGGACGGCAAAAAATTTACGGTGCGCGGCGTATTGGCGATTGACGGCGAAGGCGATTTGGCACTGCTGCAAGTTGACGTGCCGCCAAATTCCGCGCCGCCGCTGCCGCTCGTTCAATCCGCGCCGCAGGAAGGCGAGTCAATCGTTGTCATCGGCAATCCGTTCGGTCTCGAAGGCTCGGTTTCCAACGGTATCGTCTCGGCGGTGCGCGAAATTCCGGGTTACGGAAAAATCATCCAGATTACCGCGCCGATTTCGCCCGGATCGAGCGGCTCGCCCGTCGTCAATATGCGCGGTCAGGTAATCGGCGTAGCGACGCTGCAAGCCGCCGAAGGTCAGAGTTTAAATTTCGCCGTGCCGTCATCGAGAATTTCACAATTGAAAATCGGCGAGATGCAGACTTTCTCGTCGCTCAACGCCGAAACTCAAAAAAACAAACGCGCCGCCGCGCAGCGTCTGTATTCACAGGGTTTGGGAATTTTGTCGCGTGACGAATACGCCCGCGCCGTCGTTTATTTTGAAAAAGCGGTCGAGATTGATCCGAATTACGCCGAAAGCTGGTATCAAGCCGGATTTTGCTATGGAATGCTCGGCAGACACGCCGACGCGCTGAAAGCGTCCAGACAAGCGGCAAAACTTCGCCCCGAATGGGCGGAAACGCACGTCAACATCGGCGCGTCGAGCTTCGCGCTCGGACAATACAAGGACGCGGCGGATGCCTATCGGCAAGCGACGAAGATTGACGACGGCAACGCCGATTCGCAATACGCGCTCGGATTATCTTTGAATAAGTTAAACCGCACCGACGAAGAACTTCTTGCATACAAACGCGCCGTCGCCATCAGACCCGACCACGCCAACGCTTGGGAACAACTCGGTGCTGGATATTTCAAACAAAAACGCTACGCGCCCGCTATCGAAGCCTTCGAGCAGTTGAAAATTTACAAGCCCGACGCGAAAACTTACAATTATCTCGGCGAAAGCTATTTTGAACTCGGCAGAACGCCGGAAAGCCTCGAAGCCTTCAACAACGCCGTCAGCTACAATCCGGACTTTGAACGCGCCCGCTACAACCTCGGTAAAGCCTATCTCAAATCCGGCGACCGCGATTCCGCCAACGTCCAATACGAAATTCTGCGAACCAATAAATCCGATTGGGCAGACCGACTTTACGTTCTAATCAATCCTTAAAATTTGAATTACTTCTAAATCGGCGGGTCGTTTGCATCAGCGGGCGCACCGTTTTTGTCTGCGCCGCGAATTATGCCGGATTCGTCAAGATAAAATGATCTGACTCCGGTTGCGCCGTAATTGATGGGAACGGCGGTGATTTTAAAGGTGGAATCAGAATTGTTTGTTCGCGGAGCGACGGTGCAAACAAAGGCGTAGCCGTGAAACAATCCGCCCGCCAGTCCTGCTGGAATTAAGCCGATGGCGTAGAGTTCACTCAAAGACCCGTAATTTTCGTTGCCAATTCCCCGATAAGTATTTTGTGCGCCGAAAAGCCCTCGCAAATCGGCAATTGTGCATTCCTCATTCGGAAAACAGTCGTTTTCAACTATCGGGTCGTTGGCGGTCGCCGATGCACCGCCCCGATCCGCGCCGCGCGTCACACCGGACTCGTCAATGTAAAAGGATTTGCGTCCCGTTTTCCGATAACTAACCGGACGGGCGGCAGCGTAAAAACTAGACGGCGTTGTTCCGGTGTTCAAAACGCGCCGTATTTCGTAGATGTAACCGTATTTTAAGCCTTCGGCTAAAACGGAATCTATAAAATTCGCTTGTCCGAGATTCTGAAGCGTCCCGTAATTACCGTTTCCGGTGCTGGCGGCATAAGTCGCCTGCGCCGAACCAATCGTCCGCAGCGAGCGGATCACGAATCTTTCGTTTTGAGTGGGCGAGTTGGCAAAAGCTTCGGAACCGAACGCCAACAGCAGAGAAAACAAAAAAGGAATTACGAAAAGTTTTTTTGACATAAAGTTTTGGCGGGCAAAGTATGCTAAGAAAGTCTAAATCTAGTTTAACAAAGCTAAACAATCGGTTGCAACACTTTTTTCGGCGCAGAAAAAAAAGCACTTTGGGTCGCTTGAATGCCAACCAAAGTGCTTTGAATAAATTTCGATTTTAAAACTTTTATCCCTGCGGAATAGTCAGTTCCTGTCCGGGCTGAATTTCGTCCGGGTCGTTGAGTTTGTCGCGGTTGGCATCGAAAATTTTCTGCCAGCTCACACCGTGTTTCGAGCCGATTTTGCTTAACGAATCGCCTGCCTGCACCGTATAAGTCGAACCGCCTGACGAGGAAGAACCATCGCCTTCCGGCGCGGTAATGTTCATCGCCACATCGCCCGAACGATAATCCGGGTCAATGCGTCCGTATTCGTCCCAAAGCTGCTGTTTGGCTTCGGCACTTCCGGCAACGCCGTCAACTTTCAAAACGCCGTCGCTTTCGACCACCTGCAGTCCCGAAACGCCCAACTGATTCGCCATATCAATCAGCGATTGGTATTTTTCCATTAACATAATTTCTGCTCTCCTTTTTTCTTAGATATTATTTTTCGACCAATTGGTTGTTGACTTTTTTAGATTTACCGGCTTCGGTAGCGATGCGGACGGCTTCGCCCAATTTGCCTTTCGCCACGCTGCCGCGCAGTGTGACTTCGGTCATCGTCGCGGAAACCGTCACGTCATTGAGACCGGCTTTTTTAAGCGCGTCTTCGACCGTTTTCTGCGTCGCCATATCTGGAGCCGCCACTGGCGTTGACATCGGCGTTGACATCGCCGGTGTTGCCATCGTCATATTCGTATTCATCGTCGAGTTGGTGACCACTGCGGTGTTCGTGTTCGCGCCGCCTTTGCAGCCGGCAAAACCGGCAACCGCCGCCAAGCCGAGAACTGCTAAAAATTTAATCTTCATCTGTTTCCTCCTGAAAAGTCCTTTCTTAAAATAATTAGTTTCCTTACAAACCTAAACCGCAAAAGTTCGTTTCCGACTTTTGCGGCTTTATCCTTTAATCATTTTCAAAGTTATCTGAAAATAATACGAATGCCTTTGGCTTGCAGATTTACTTTACGATATTTTGCAAAAAAGTTCAGTCAAAATCCATCGAAAAAACTTCTTCGGCAATTTTTTTTGCGACCTCGAACGAAGTCAAATCCGGTTTGATTATAAAATGCCAGTCGGCGAGACAGTATAATCGCTGCCTTTCTTCAAAAAGCTGCTGAGTTTGCTGTTTGTTTTTCGCCAGCGGACGCTCTTTTCTCGACGCACGGATGTTGCGCCAGCAATGTTCAAAAGTAGATTCGAGCCAGACGGTTGTAAAATTTTGCTCTCTGATCAAGCGGCGGTTTTCCGCAATCGTCCACGCGCCGCCGCCGAGCGCGATGACCTGCGCCTGCGCGTTCGATAAAGTTCGGCGCAGATTTTCCGTTTCGATCTGTCGGTAACGCGCTTCGCCGACGGCGTTAAAAATCTCGACAATCGGCTTGTTTTCGGCTTGTTCGATGATAAAGTCGAGGTCAACTTTTTCGCTTTTCAACAGCGACGCGAGAAAACGGGCGACGGTTGTTTTACCAACGCCCATAAAACCCGTCAGAACGATTTTCGTTTCACTGCCCATCAAAAATTATCTCCACCGCGAAAGTCAGAGGGAAATTTTAACAGGAAAGCCGGAATTTACAAGAGCGAAATTTTTCCGGCGTGAATCGTCCGAGATTGCGGAGTGAGTTATTTTCTTAAATCTTCAAGCGTTTGAAAGAATTCGGGGAACGAAACGCCCGCCGATTCCGCGCCGCTGATTTCCGTTTCGCCCTCGGCAAACAGCGCGGCAATCGCCAGCGACATTGTAATTCGGTGATCGCCGAACGAATCAACCACCGCGCCTTTCAAATCGGATTTGCCGACGCGCAAACCGTCCGGGAATTCTTCGACCGTCGCGTTCATCCGGCGCAGATTCTCGACGACCGCCGCGATTCGATCAGATTCTTTGACGCGCAGTTCAGCCGCGCCGCGAATCTCCAAACCGTTCTCAAGCTGTGTGCCGAACACCGCGAGAATCGGGATTTCGTCAATCAGGTTGGCGATAATGTCGCCGTCAATAACATTGAAAACAACTTTCGGCGCAAATTTTTCGCGCCTGCGAACCGCGATGTCACCGATTATTTCGCGGCAGATTTCTTTTTGATTGCAAATTCCGATGTCCGCGCCGAGCGACTGCAGCACTTCGATAATCGCCGTGCGCGTCGGATTCAGCCCAACATTTTCCAAAGTAACTTCCGAGTTTTGCAGACAACTCGCCGCGACGATAAAAAATGCCGCCGAAGAAACGTCTGACGGAACGACGAGATTTACAGCCGTCAGCTTTGAGTTTCCGGTAATCGAAATTTTTTGAATGAATCCGTTCTCCGCTTCGCTAAAACTCTCCTCAATATGCGCGCCCAAATAGCGCAGCATCAGTTCGGTGTGATTTCTCGAAGTCGGATTTTGAGTTTGCGACGGCGGATTTTGAACTTCAGTTTTCCCGCCGGCATTCAAGCCCGCCAAAAGAACGCACGATTTCACCTGTGCGCTGGCGACCGGCATTTTATATGTCATCGCCCGCAGCGGATTTACGCCGGAAATTCTGAGCGGCGCACAGCCGTTTGCCGATTCGATTTTCGCGCCCATCTGCGTCAGAGGTTCGATAATCCGCCGCATCGGACGCTTGGACAAACTTTCGTCGCCGACTAAAACCGAATCGAAATTTTGCCCCGCCAAAACGCCCGCCAGAAGCCGCATCGTCGTCCCGCTGTTGCCGCAGTCGAGTTTTTGCGCCGGTTTTGTGAATCCGTTTTTGCCGACACCTTTGACGAAAACCGTCGAATTTTCCTGCTTGATTTTAACGCCGAGATTTCTCAAACACTCCAAAGTTGAAGCGCAATCCGCGCTCGTCGCGTAATTTTCGATGCGCGTTTCTCCTTCCGCCAGCGAAGCGAAGATCGCCGCGCGATGTGAAATTGATTTATCGCCAGGCAGCCGAATCGTGCCGTTAAGAGCATTCGCGGGTTGAATTTTCATACGATTAAACGGCGATTCTTCACTTCTTACTTTTGCCTTTTTACTTTTCACTTTCTACTTTTCCGCTTTTATCTCTGAAAAAGCGATGTCGTAAATTGCATAATCTTTCCAATCTTTATAATCGAAATGCCACCATTCATTATCGTTGACGGTGAAGCCTTCGGCTTCCATCAGCTTACGCAGCAGATCACGATTTTTCTTTTGTCGGCGGTTCGCGCCTTCGTATTTCGGACTCGCTCTGTCGGTAAAGTCGTCAAAATCGGACGGCATTTCGACGAGCTTGCCGGTTTTCAAATCGAACATACTCAAATCAACCGCGCAGCCTCGATTGTGCCGTGAGCCGGTTTTCGGATTGGCGACGAATTTCCGTTTGTCTTCAGGTGTCACTTCCCAAAAAAGTTTCGTCACCGACCACGGACGATAACCGTCAAAAATGACCAAGCCGAGATTTTGTTTTTTGAGTTTCCGGTGGACGCGAATCAGCGCGTCGGCAGCCGGACGCTGCATAAAGGCACGGGCTTCGGAATAGACGACTCTGCCGACAAAGTTGTCGGTTCGGGCGTAGCGAATATCGAGTTTTAAAGTGTCGTCAAGTGTGATTAGTTCGACCAAATCAGCCTCGCGTTTATTTTCTTCTCTCGGCGGCACGGTCTGCGTGAAAACGCAGACTGCCGTCAGCATTATCGAAACAAGCCGCACCGAAAATGTCAAGAAATGTTTTTTCATATCCTAAGAAGCTGTGTTCAAAGTCCGACAAACTTCAGTTTGTCGCTCGCCGATTGCCGCCAGGCTCAATGTTTTTTTTACGGCAATCGCTCTTAATGAAGAGCGACAAACTAAAGTTTGTCGGACTTTCTTTTGAGTTTCCAAACAGCTTCTTAACAAAACTTATCACGAAGAAGTCTGAAATGTTCGGGCAATTTATTTTTGATTGAAAATGTCGGAAACCGAAACTTTAGATCAGCCGATAAAATTTTAGTCTTTTTGATTCGGCTTTTCTTCCGGCACTTCCGCGTCGTCGTCCAGAATTTTAACTTCCGAACCGTATTTTTGATAATCTTTGAAGCGAATCACGTTGCGCGTTTCAAACATCTGTTTATCTTCTCTGGACGTTAGGCGCACGTCGGAAAGCAGCGGAAGCAAATATTTTTCATCGGCAATTGTTACCCAATCGTAATCAATCGTTCGATTGGCGGCGCGGATTCTGAAGTTGTCGGGAACTTCCGTTGCTGAACTTTCGAGACGCAGCACTCGAAAGTTTTCGCGGTCAATCCAAACTCTGCCTTTCATTCCCGTCACCGCCGTATCGTCAAACGCGCCGCCGACGGTAATAATCTGTTTTGCTTTGTCACGGACAATCGAATAATCGAAAATCAGTGTGCGCCGACCGCGAATGACATCCGCGTCCATCAGTTCAAATTTCGTCTCGCTCTCCGGTTTGAAAATTTTCGCCAGAACCGTCACGAATTCGCCGGTCGAACTCGTGCCGCCGACTTCTTCGTAACTTTGTTTCAACTGCGGATTCGTTTCCATAATTCCGTTGCGCGACAAGATTCGATATTCTTCACGACCTTCGGCGCGATAGCTGACGGCGACAATCAAACGGTCGAGGCTGCGGAAATTATTTGTTCCGGCGTAAGCGGCTGACCGCGCAATCTGCTGTTTAACGACGAAATCCGGCATTTCTTCGACCGCCGTCAAAGTCGCCGTCCGCGCTTTGCCCAAAATTTCCGCTGATTCTTTTTCCGAAGGCAATTTAGTTGTCGTCGGATTTTGACGACGACGTTCGGATTCTTCCAAAGTTCTTTGTAGTTCGCTGTCGTTCTTGCCTTTCGAGCGCGTTAAACTACGCAGACCGTCGGTGAGTTGAAAACCGATGCCGCGCCTGCGAATTGCTTCGACGACTTCATCTTTTTTGCCGGAATTTTTCTCCAACTCGTAAAGCAGCTTGACGTATTCGGATTGCGTCAGCGGTTTCGGCTGAACCGGCTGCGCGAAAACAGCGGTGATCGAAAATAAAACTAAAATTACGGGAATTATTTTTTTCATTAGTCTTCTAAAGATGCGGCAAAATTTTCTTTCGTTCGCCTGTCTGAAATTTTACGGCAAAGCAAAAGCGGAGAAAAGTTATAAATTCTCTTCTCCGCTTTCGGTTAAATGATAATTGTTGATAAAAGATTTGAATTAGTTAACCCATTCTTCTTCGTAATTAAGCTGCCAATTGCGTGTCACCCAGGCTTGGGCGGCAGTCAAGGCACTAATCTTCCATTTTTTCAAATTATCCAAAATGGAAAGCGCGGCAAGCGGTTTGCTTGGGTCACGCTCGACGCGGATCACCTGCGTCGGAACTTCAATGATAGTTTTCTCCTCATCGAAAATTCTCAGCTTGACTTCACTTCCGACCGGCGGCAAAACTTCCAAATTGACCAGCGCACTGTTTTCACCGACATTTTCGGTGAAACCGTTGATGGAGATAATGTTTCCGGTTTCCGAGTCAATCCAACTTGCCTGCACCGTCAGATTTGCCATAATCCGATGCTGGGCAGGCGGTCTGTTTTCAAATTCCGTATATGATAAACGCGACATAAATTATAAATCCCCCTTTTCTCTTATCTTATTTCTAACCTCTATATCTAGACTATTTTTGGCAATTTTTGATTGCGCGAATAATCTAAACTATTATTACAAAAAAGTCAACTTTACCCGAACCGCTCAAATCGCTCAAACGAAATAGTGTTTAATTTCAATCTTTCAAGCAATGTTCCAGGCAGCAAGCGATTTCCTCAAAGTCTACACCAAATATTTTAAAATGCAAACCGTTCAAACCGTTCAAGACTTTTCCGAGACCGACATTGCCAATATGTTGGATGCAAAAGACTGCCTCCAAAAAATAATTTTGTTTTCGCCGCTTTGTATCATGGCTCTCACGACTGATGAATTTTCAACCGATTGTCTGACAAAATTCGCACCTTACACATTAGACCGCTTGCGAAATACAAGTTTAACCGCCGATGAATGCCGATAGCCGCGAATAAAGTCAAAAAATCCAACGAAAAATCGGCGTTCATCCGCGTTCATCGGCGGTTAAATTTCCTTAATTTTGATTTTCGCAAGCGGTCTATTAGCGAAAAAATGAGCCGACCGAGTTTTTAACACAAATTTAATCTGCGCGTAAGATAATTTTGAGATGCGGAAACCAGAATTCAACCTGCAAACAAACGGAACCGAACTTGCATTATTTGTGACTCGAATTTTTATTAAGCAGCAAAAATTCCGATAATTTTTTTCGCAGTTTCGACTAAGCGTAATTAAAAGCGTGAAAATCAAACACTTATAACAATTATGATTGAAAAATACAGATTTGAGTTAATAAAACAGGAAACTGTGTTTTTTCAGCTTGAAATCCAAAAAGCCAGATAAAAATTCAAAATTCAAAATTTTCGGTCAATATCAGCACAGCAATTTTGTTCCAATTTATAAAAGCTAAGAGGTCAACAAAAAATTATAATGACTAAAAACATTTCAATAAAATTTATCACAGCGGCGGTTTTCTGCTTGTTGTTGAGCGTCGGGCAAATTTTCGCCCAAGCCGGAACCGGCAGCATCACGG
>JAJAZE010000088.1 GCA_026785925.1 Pyrinomonadaceae bacterium | reverse complement strand
TCGCGGATTTTATAATGTTCACGAAGCAGCGTAATCATTCGGTCGCGCGGAATCGCGTATTCGTCTTTTATTTTCGGATGCGTCGGCATATTTATCGAAGCGTTTTTATGTTTATTGTAAAACACTTCGCCGAAAGATTCGCCGAAAATGGGCGCGAATGAAAATCACTGCGGTATTTTTTTCGCGCCCACCGCTTTCCGGCTTATTTGCTTCGTCCGGTTTTGATGACGCGGTTTTCCAGCTTCGGCGCGATGGTTTTGTTCGGCGCGTCTAAAATCGCTTTTTCAAACAAGTCCGAATCTTTCGGCGCGGCATCGGCTTTAATCAACACCTTCGCATCTTTAAACATCGCGTAACCGTCGCCGCCGCGCGAAACTAAAAAGTCCGAAGTCGCCAGCGTGTAAATTTTCTTTTCGTCCAGAATTTTGCCGCCGATTTTGATTTCCGTGATTCGGCTGCCCGCCGGTCG
Source organism: Pyrinomonadaceae bacterium (assembly GCA_026785925.1). GTDB lineage: Bacteria > Acidobacteriota > Blastocatellia > Pyrinomonadales > Pyrinomonadaceae. Next base: position 3,069 of record JAJAZE010000088.1, on the reverse strand, counting down.
CGTCGGATCGAACGTGAAATTCATTCCCGAAACTTGCGGAAATCTGCCGGGTTCGGTGTCTTCGCCGCCGCTTTTCGCCACGCCGTGTTCGAGGGCTTCACGCAGAGTTTTGCCGGAGACTTCGATTTTTACAATCGCATTGTTGAACGGCAGAATCGAAAGCACGTCGCGTTTAGTTAAAACTCCCGCGTTGTAAGTCAAATCGGCGCGGATCGAACCGCCGTTCATCAATCCCACGTCCGCACCGGTCGCGTTGCGATAGACATCGGCGATATAGTTTCCGATGTTGGTTTCGTGATTGCGATTTGAAAACGAAAGCGCGTCCAAAGAAACGCTCGTCGCGCCGACCGGTTCGGCAAGTTTCAGCAGAATGTCTTTATATTTTTCGGTGACGGCGGCGAATTCCGGCGCGTTTTCCGTTTTATCGGTGACAGGAATAATTTCCCAATCGAGACTCTCTAATTTTTTCGTCGCGGCGTTAAAATTAAAATTGAAACGTCCGACTTCTCGTGCGTCGGCAGTCATTTTGAAAATCGGTGTGCCGTTTGACGACGATTGCAAAAGATTGTGTTCGTGTCCGCCCAAAATCAAATCGAACCCGGCGCATTTCGCCAACTCTTTATCCTGCCGCATAAAAAGGTGCGTCAAACCGATGACGGCATTCGCGCCCGCCGCCCGCATTTTCGGGACGATCTCTTTGGCGACTTCGCAGAAGTTTCTGACTTGCAAATTTTCTTCCATCGAAGAAGTCTGTTTGGCTTCGGGCAAAAGAAAACCGACGATGCCGATTTTCACGCCGTCAAATTCACGAATGACGAACGGCGGCGTGTCGGCGAAAATTTTATTGGTTTTCGTGTCGAAAACATTCGCGCCGAGCCATTGAAATTTCGATTCTTTGATGCGCTCCAAAAGCACTTCGGTTTTGACATCGAATTCGTGATTGCCGAAAACCGCGTAATCGAGTCCGACGGCGTTCCAGGCATCAATCATCTGTGCGCCTTTATAAGTTCGGGTTTCGACCGACGGCGAAAGCGTGTCGCCGCCAAATGTGAAAATCGTATGCGGATTCTCCGCCTTGATTTGTTTTTTGATGGTTAAAACCCGCGCCAGACCGCCGCGCGTGCCGCCTTCGACCGGGATAAATTGATAGACATCGTTGACGTGCAGAACCGTCACGCGAATCGTGTCGTTCGTTTGGGCGAAAACCGTAATGCCGAAGATGCCGAGCAGAAACAGAAAGCTGATTGATAACTTTTTCATTATTTTGTTGTTGATTAGACGGAGCAAATTTTTCTACTTCGATTTATCGCCAAGATCAAATCAAAAGTCAATTGCACAAACGACTCGGTGCGGCATTTGATTTCGTTTAAAACTCACGAAATGCGAAGCGCGTTTGAAAAACGATTTTCCCCGCCGAACGAGCGGTTAGAAAATCAAATCGTTCCAATTTTGCAGCTTTTCGATTGCCGTATAATTCGTCAAATCGCTTCGCATCGGAGTCACTGAAACGTAGCCTTCGTCAATCGCTTCAAAGTCGGTTCCGCCTTCGTCGGCGTGAAATCCGGTGCGATCCTCGCCGATCCAGTAATAAAATTTGCCGCGCGGGTCGGTGTGTTCGCTGATAATCGGTTTAGCGTTTTTAAAGCCTTGTTTAGTCACGCGAACGCCTTTCGGAACACCTTTCGGGACGTTGACGTTGAGCAGTGTGCCGTTCGGCAAACCTTCTTCAATCGCTTTTCGCATCAATTTTCCGGCAACCTTCGCCGCTTCGGTAAAATCGTGATGGCGGTTGGCAACTAAGCTGAAAGCGATTCCCGGAATGCCGAGAATCGTTGCTTCCATCGCGCCGGCAACAGTTCCCGAATAAGTCGCGTCATCGCCCAAATTCGCGCCGTGATTGATTCCCGAAGCGCAAATGTGCGGAAGTTTATCAGGCGATAAAATCCGGTTGATGGCGAACGTCACGCAGTCAGTCGGCGTGCCGTCAACCGTCCAGTGACGCTCGTCAATCTGCCGGATTCGCAAAGGGCGCGAGAGCGTCAGACTGTGCGAAGCGCCCGACATTTCCGATTCGGGCGCGACGACGTAGACATCGCCGATTTCCTGCAAAGCCGTTTCCAAAACCTTGATGCCTTCCGAGTGAATGCCGTCGTCGTTGGTAATTAAAATGCGAACTTTTTCTAATCTCATTTAAAATAGTTCGATGCGTGAAGACGATTGGTTTTTACTAAAACTTTCTCGTCTCACGCATCGCGTAAATCTAAAAATCAAAACTAGCGGTTTTGATTATAACCTTGATTCGGATTTGAATTCATCGGGCGCGGAGCCTGTCGGAAACGCTTGCGATTGCGCTTGCGGGCATTGACCGATTTTAACTTGGCTTTTTGTCCCGGCGGGACGAAATGCGCGTGTCTTTTCAAATCTTTAATAATTTCTTCGGTGATGACCTTACGCTTGAAACGGCGCAGCGCACTTTCGATTGATTCGTTATTATTTAATGAAATATAAGCCACTTTTCTCTATCACACTCCTTCTTGCTTGAGACTGCCGGTTGACAAAGCAAACTCCGATTAAACACTTTTTCACTGTCAATGGCAAGTTTCAGTGAAATATATGAGTTTTTTCGCTGTTAAGCAGCTCAACAAAGATAACTATCACTATCGTTAAACCGGCAGTCTGTGACCGCGACTCAACCCTTGATGATCGCGGTCACAGACTGCCGGCTTAACGGTCTTATTTATTCTTGTGTGATTGATTAAGTTCATTCATTCTATTACCGTCCATTTTATTACCGTCAACTTAAAAGTCGAGCATCGAACGCCAAGTGCTTGCCGCAGATTTTAAAAACGTGTGATAATAATCAGCTAAAATCCAAACTTTAAAGACAACTCTGATTCACAATACCTCGGACAGTTTTTTGTTGGAAAAAGCTCAGTAAATCAACGATTTTTCGAGTGCTTTATTAATTAAATGCAAGTTAGCTCCAAACCTAACTTGCATTTAATTCAGCCGCTATTGAAAATAAACGACTTACGGGAATCACTACTCAGAAAAGTGTCCGAACCATTG
>JAJAZE010000087.1 GCA_026785925.1 Pyrinomonadaceae bacterium | reverse complement strand
GGTTCAGACGGTCGGCGTGATGGGCGATTTCCGAACTTACGAAAAAACGATTGCGCTCCGTGCCGTCACTTCGACCGACGGGATGACGGCGGATTGGGCGCGTCTGCCGTTCGATTTTCTGCAGGCGGTTTCGTCCCGCATCACATCGGAAATTCGCGGCGTAAATCGCGTTGTCTACGACATTTCATCAAAGCCGCCCAGCACGATTGAGTGGGAATAGAAAATGTTTTAGAAGTTACGCAGTTGAAAAATTAAAGGCATATTTTAACAGGATGGACAGGATGAACAGGATCATAAAACAATTCAGCAAATCATCTTCCGTCCTGTCCATCCTGTTGATCCGGTTAATTTTTCTCTCAAATGCGTAACTCGTATGTTTATTAGATGCTCCGATAAATTGAATTTATGGCAGTCAGAAAAATTACCGAATATCCCGAAAAAGTTCTCGCCGAAGTCGGCAAACCCGTGACGGAATTTGACGAAGAACTCGAAAAACTCTGCGCCGATATGTTTGAAACGATGTATGACGCGGAAGGTGTCGGACTGGCGGCGCAGCAAATCGGTTTGGCGTTGCGGCTTTTCGTGATGGACTGCGAGGGCATCAAACTCGTTGCGGCAAATCCTGAAATAATTGCCATAGAAGGCGAACAATCCAATCCTGAAGGCTGTTTGTCGGTCGGCAAAGTTCCGGCAGTCGTCGTTCGCGCCGAAAAAGCTACACTGCGGGCGCAAAACGAAAAAGGCGAATGGTTCGAGCGGGAAGCGGACGGTTACGCCGCCCGCGCTTTTCAACACGAAACCGACCACTGCAACGGCAAACTTTTTATTGATCATTTACCGAAAATGCGGCGCGAAATGGTCGTCAAAAGATTTCAGAAAGAGAAGAATTGGAAGTGAGAATTTGCGGCATCAAATCGCTGTCGTCTGTTTTGTCCGCACCGTCAAAAGCAGGCAAGCCGCGCCGATTGAAACAACCGCGCTCGCCAAAAACGCCGTTTCCGCGCCGAAAGTCGTCCAAACCGCGCCGAAAATCAGCGACGCGGGAAAGACCGTAATGCTGAACGCCAGATTGTAAAACCCGTAAGCCGTGCCGCGTTTTTCCTTCGGAACCAAATCCGCGACCAGAGCTTTTTCCGCGCCTTCGGTCAAGCCGAAATACAAACCATAGACTAGAAACAATGTCCACGCCTGCCAGTCGGCATTGACGAAAGCAAATCCGGCATAAACGAGCGCGTATAAAATCCAACCAGCGAAGATCAAAGTTTTGCGCCCGACTTTATCCGATAAATCACCGAAAACCAGAGAACTGACAACTTTGCTGAAGTGCAGAGCCATCCACAAAAGCGGCAGAACGGCGGGCTTGATGCCCGATTGTTCGGCGCGCAGCAGCAAAAATGCGTCGGTCGAGTTCGAGAGCGTGAAGAGCGCGACGACGACCAGCAAACGTTTGAAGTTGCCGTCAAATTCCTTGAGCGACAACTTAATCGGTGTCGCTGAAACTACGGTTTCCGTCTTTTTTTCTTTGTTTTCCTTGACGAAAAAAACGATGACGAATAAGCCCAGCACGACCGGAACCGAAGCGAACAGAAAAACCTGCTGATATTCCTGCGCGGTCGGATGATTAGTGTCGGCGGCATAATATGAAAGCAGAAAGAAGGCGATAATCGGACCGATGACCGCGCCCAAATGGTCGGCGGCGCGATTGAATCCGAACGCCAAACCGCGTTTTTCTTCCGGCACGCTCGCGGCGATAATCGCGTCGCGCGGCGCACCGCGAATGCCTTTGCCGATTCTATCGGTGACGCGCACCAGCAAAACCTGCTGCCAACTGCCGACGAACGCGAGCAGCGGTCGCACGATGCTTGCCAGCGAATAGCCGAGAAAAACGGGCAGCTTGCGGCTGTCGAATTTATCGCTCAGATAACCGGAAAAAAGTTTGAGAAAAGCGGCAACTGACTCGGCGAATCCTTCAATTAATCCGATGGCGAACGGCGACGCGCCTAAAGTCAAAGCCAGAAATGCGGGCAGCAGCGGATAAATGATGTCGCTCGAAGTATCGTTGAGCAGACTGACCAGACTAAGCGCGAAAACATTGCCCGAAAGATTTTTATAACGGGCAAAAAAGCGTTTGAGTCGGTGAAACATTTATTGGGAGTTTAGCGGGATTTTTTGATGACGGCAGGCTGTTTCTCGGCATTAGAATTGGTGCCGAACCACCAGAGCGACGCGCCGCCGACCACGGCGATCAGCAGTATCAAAACAACAATCGCCATCCGAATCGCCATTTTAAGAGCGCGTTTGAGCAGAAAAAACGTCACTACCGAGACCGCCAACAAAAACAACACAAAAATTATCGCGGCTATTTCCATATTTATTGACTCGCTTCTTTTTCCTTGAGAAGACGTTCGATTTCATCGAAATCTTCTTCGCCTAATTCGGTTTCCTGCGTCGGCAGAGCATATTTTCCGTCCGCCCATTCGCCGAAGTCTATCAGCTTACAGCGTTTGGAGCAAAACGGGCGAAATTCGTTGCCGGTATATTCGGTTTCGCGCCGGCAGGTTGGACATTTAACAATTGGCATAATGGTAAAAACAAAATTTTATCACAAATAAAGCGAGGTTAAAAAACGATCAGGAAACAGTTTTTTGAAAAATTCTCTGACGATTCGGAGATTTTTTGGCAGCGTCGAAATCGCTGGCATAATTGTTGCCAATATCGTTCTTGACTTGATTGAGAGGTAATTATGAATAAATTGAAAACTTTATTGCAACTTGTTTTGTTACTGGTCGGCGGTGCGACGTTTCATCAAACGACACCGGCGCAAAATCGTTCCGACCGCGCTTTGATTAACGAAGCTCGAAGAATTACGAACGATGATTTTTCATTCACGGGGCAAACGTCGAAAGGAGCGCGTATTTATGCCGTCAATCAGCCGAATTCCAGAATGCTCGATGCGATTGATCAAGGTCTCACGGATTTGTTTGCGATAGCGCGGGAGAATAATTATCAGAGACGTTTGAATTATTCCGATTACACGATCTTTATCGCCAAGGCTGACCGCACGACGAACCGCGAAAAAGTTTATTCGCCCGATATTGCCGTTAGCGCGGCGCAGTATGCGGGCAGCGTCTATGACCAGGGCGGCTTTGTCTACGCGGCGGGAATGGTTTTGGCTTACAATCCGTGCGCTTTTGTTTTTGCCGAACACACCAGAGATTTTCAGCGCGTTTCCGATGTTGTCCGTTATGAAGGCGAACATTTGGTTCTGTATCACAATGACCGCCGATTTTATCAAAGAACTGCCGACCACAGTCGAGGCGGCGGGCATCCGATTTTGAAGTGAGAAGTGAGAGGTGAGAAGTAAGAGGCAGAGAGTCGTCAGTAATGGATACTAAATCTTAACTGGCGGCTTTTTATTTTACTTCTCACCTTTCACTTCTCACTTTTCACTTCTTACTTCTCACTTCCATAAACTATATCGTGCAGCGACCCGACGATATTGTCAGTGTTCGACGATGGACAATTGCTGATCTTTCCACCTAAAATGCTACCAAACCACAGTTTTATTACGTTTCGATTTAATTTCAGGCAATGGCACGACCATTGCTTTTAGGCTTCGCGGATGTTCTGGTTTGATAAAATCCGCGAAGACGGAGGTCAGATATGAACTTTTGGCTTATCAACACCAAAGTCTTTGCGTTTACTTTTTTGTTCTTTGCAAATTTTATTTCAGCCGATGCCCAAACCGATGCGAGTATTTATCAGCTTCAATCCGGGACTGTAATGCGCGTTCGGATGGACAACGAAATCAATTCTAAAATTACCGGCGTGAACGATACTTTTACGATGACGCTTGCCGCGCCGGTGTCAGTGCGAGAAACGGTTTTGCTGCCGGTCGGAACGATTATCGAAGGGCGCGTTACCAAAGTTCGACGCGCTTCTTTCGGCGGCAAAGGCGGAATTTTGGAAGTTTCGTTTCAGATGATTCGTCTTGCCAACGGCGTGAAACGCGAAATCGAAGGCGTTTTGGTCAAAGAATTGAAAACCGAATCTTCGCCAACGGCAAATGTTTTGACGATTATCGGCGGAACGGCAGTCGGCGGTATCGTCGGCGCGGTTTCCAAAGTCAGCAACGGCGCATTAATTGGTGCGGGAATCGGCGCGGGCGCGGGAACGGGCGTTTATCTTTTCAGAAAAGGAAAAGATTTGAGCATCAAAGCCGACGAACAATTTGAAATCAAATTAACCAAAGCCGTTAATTTGCCAGTGCAGGATTTCTGAAAAAGATTTTACGAGATTGGTCGTCGGCAGTTTTGCCAACGCGACCAATTAAAAGCCCGACACGAAGGGGAGAGCGTGTCGGGCTTTTATT
>JAJAZE010000086.1 GCA_026785925.1 Pyrinomonadaceae bacterium | reverse complement strand
GATTGTATTTGACCGCGTTGTCGAGCAGGTTCAGAAACAAACGCCGGAGTAATTGTTCGTCACCCGAAAGCTCGGTTTCGACGGTTGCCAAATTTATCGAAATTTGCCGCTTTTCTGCTAAAACCCGCATATTTCGGACGCAATCGGTCAGGATTTCGTCCAAATAAACCTGTTTGAAATTTGTCTTGTATTGTCCCGAATCAGCCCGCGACAGCATAAATAAATCTTCGACTATTTTCGTCAAACGACGGCTTTCGTCAATGACGATTGCCAGCGATTCGCGCAATTCTTTATTCGGGCGATTTTCCTTCGCCAGCGCGACTTCCGATTCGCCTAAAACAATCGCCAGCGGCGTGCGAAGTTCGTGCGAAGCGTCCGCCATAAATCGCTTCTGCCGTTCAAAAGAATTTTCCAGACGTTCGAGCAGTTGGTTGAAAGCGCCTGCCAGACTGCCGATTTCATCGCGTTCGTTTTTAACCGAAAGCCGCGAGTGAAGACTCGTCGCCGAAATGTTTTTGGCTTGCCGACTCATCTCCGCGACCGGTTTCAGACTTCGTTTTGCCAATAAATATCCGAACCAAACCGCCGCCAAAAGTATCAGCGGCACGATCAGCAAAAATATCTCGAAAAGGCGATTTTTTATTTTATTTTGCTCGGACAAATCACGAAAAATAAGCAGTTTGTAATTGCCGTCGGCGAGATTTAAAGGCATCGAAAAAACGCGGAACATCCGATTTTCAAATTGAAAAGTCGCGTAAGAATCGGCGGGAAAACTCAGCGGAAAATCTTTGTCGGAAGTTCTCGCAATCAATTTTCCGCCGCCTGAAAAAACAAAAATCTGAAAATCCCGAAACTTGAATTCTTTGCTAACTTCCGCAATCGCGTCGTTTGACGAATTTTTATCATCTTCGCCCTGTTCTTCGGAGTTGATGGCGGAAGCGAAATTTTTCGACATCGCCGAAAGATTTTCGTCGGTTTCCTGAATCAAAATCCGTTCGACGGAAACGTATGTCACCGCCGCAAACCCGATCACGAGCAACGCCAGAACGCCGGCATACCAAAGTGTTAATTTTACCCGAATCGAATCAAACATCGTCTAAAACATAACCCGCGCCGCGTCTGGTGTGAAGCAGTTGAGACATAAAATCTTTGTCAATTTTCGCCCGCAGACGATTGATATAAACCTCAATCGAATTTGAAAAAACATCGAAACTTTCATCCCAGACGTGCGTCGAAATTTCTTCGCGCCCGACGACTTTTCCTTTTTCACGCGCCAGATATTCGAGCAAAGCGTATTCCTTGGCGGTCAGCAAAATCTCGTGTCCGCCGCGACTGACTTTTTGCGAAACCGTATCAATTTCCAAATCCGCGACCACGATTTTCGACGGGCGAATTTCACTTTGACGACGCAGCAACGCCCGCAGACGCGCCAGCAGTTCACCGAATTCAAAAGGCTTTATCAAATAATCGTCCGCGCCGAAATCGAGTCCCGATATTCTGTCTTCAATCGCATCACGCGCCGTCAAAATTAAAATCGGTGTGTTGTTTCCGCTTTGCCGAAGTTCCCGACAAACCTCGAAACCGTCTTTCAAAGGCATCATCACGTCCAAAATTATCAAATCATAATCGCTGACGGAAACCTGATAAAGCGCAGCTTCACCGTTGCCGACGACATCAACCGCGTAAGCATTTTCCCGCAAGCCTTTGCTCACGAAATTAGCGATTCGGCGATCATCTTCGGCTAATAAAATTCTCATCTTCGTTTTAGTTTAGAAAATTATAGATTAACAGAAGATAAATATAGCAAAATCAGTCGTTCTTCCGATTTTTCTGTTTCAAACTTTAAAGTGCTAAAATTAACTTCACCAAATTTTAATTCAACCGCCGAAAATCCTTTTCGGCTTAACATTATTTTAAAGGAGCAAAAAACAATGGACGCAACACAAAAATCATACGACATTCCGAAATTCAAAGAACAATACAACAATTTTATCGGCGGCGAATGGGTCGCGCCCGTTGACGGCGAGTATTTTGAAAACGCTTCGCCGGTGGACGGCAAAGTTTTTACAAAGATTGCCCGTTCGACCGAAGCCGACGTTGAACTCGCGCTCGACGCGGCGCACAAAGCCGCGCCCGAATGGAACAATTCTTCGG
>JAJAZE010000085.1 GCA_026785925.1 Pyrinomonadaceae bacterium | reverse complement strand
TGTGTCATAACCTTTGCTGTTTGATACAATCAATTTATGAATTCGGATTGAAGCCGGAATTTTGGAAAGAGATTTGAACACAAAGCGTTTAAGGTTGCACATAAAGTCTGTGGAAAACTAGGCTTTATGTGCAAAGCCTATTTTTATCATTAAAAATAAAATCGGGTTTGGCGGTTCGCGCTCTTTGCACAAACAATTCTACGGCTGAATAATTTTCCAATTCGCTAAATTTTAATCGAGAATCCTTCGGCGGCACGGCAAGCGGCGGCACAATCAATTCGTGTTCGTCCCGCAGACGAAGCGCGGCGCGGCTGGTTACTAAAATTTTAAGGAACGGCAAGGCGGCGGTGAATTTTGTTAGCAAAGGCGCGGCGGAAATTACTTGCTCGAAGTTGTCTAAAACCAACAACAGACGTTTTTCGCGCAAAAAAATTATCAAATTTCCGGTCAAAGATTTGCCGCGTGATTCTTTTACGCCGAGCGTTTGGGCGATTGCCGACGCGACGAGTTCGGCATCATTGACGGCGACGAGTTCGGCATCGTTGACGGCGGCTAGTCCGACGAAAAAAACGCCGTCCGCGAATTCCATCAAACAATCATCGGCAACCGCCTGCGCGAGACGAGTTTTGCCGCTGCCGCCCGCGCCCGTCAGCGTCGCAATTTGCACATCGTTGCGCCGCAAAAGATTTTTGATTCCGACGATTTCCGTTGCGCGTCCGACGAGCGACTCCGCTTTCGATTTTTGTCGCGGCACGGCAATTTCAGTATTGCCTTCGTCTTCAAGCGTTTCCTCAATTACAAAATGAACGCCCGCCGTTTCTTCCGTGTAAATAAACGCCGCGTTGTTTTCGTTGACTTCTTTTTCAAAAATATAACCGCGGCGCGGCACAGTTTTGATAAAGTTTTGCGCTTTATCGCCCAAAGCGCGGCGAATATCCTTCAAACACTGCACGAGCGAATCGTCCGTCACCGCCGTTTCCAGCCAAACAGCTTCAATCAATTCATCTTTGGTAATCAGCCGTCCGCCGTTTTCCGCCAGATATTTCAGGACTTCAAAAGATTTCGGACGCAGCTTGATTTCTGAACCGCCGCGCAGCAGACAACCGCGAGTCAAATCCAAAGTGAATTCGTCGAAGGAATAAATTTGGTGTGTCAGCTTTTGCACATCGAAGTCTCAAATTTCTTTGCCGTGAGGTTTGCCGAATTTAATTTGTCGCTATGCCGCGCATCGTAACGCCAAAAATGATTTTCGTCAATTTTTCCCGAAACTTTCGTCGTTTTTTCCCGAAACTTTCGTTACTTGCCTTTTCGATGTGCGCTGCGATGCCGCCATCTCGAAACGAGTCGGAAGTTGTTTGGAACGCTTTTTTCAAACAAATTTCAAACCTCGATTGAGAAATAAAAAAATCAGGAGAAAATTTATGAAAATCAAAATTACTTTAACGACGCTTTCGGCAATCGTCGCGCTGGCGATGATGCCGATTTTCGCGTTTTCGCAAAACGATTCGACGGCAAACGCGCCGGAGAACTTTTCGACTTGGAGCGTGACGCAAAATATGGGTTTGACGCTCAACTCGGCGGACAATGACATAGCTCCGGTTGCCTCGCCAAGCGGTTTGAGTCTTTATTTCACGAGTAATCGTTCGGGCGGGCAAGGCTTGAATGACATTTACGTTTCGCAACGCTTGACGCTCAGTTCGGCTTGGGGCGCACCGCAAAACTTGGGCGCGACGGTCAACACGAGAAGTGTTGAAGTCGCAGCGAGCTTTTCACTCGACGGGCGAGAGATGTTTTTACAAAGCATGCGTCCGGGCGGAATGGGCGGCAACGACCTCTACATTTCCACGCGGACAGACCCGAACAACGATTTCGGCTGGACTGCGACCGCCAATCTCGGTGCGGTCATCAACACGGCTTTCGCAGAATCGAGCGCGTTTTATTTTGAAGACCTGACAAACGGCGTTAACACGCTTATTTTCGCCAGCGACCGCAACGGTGCGGATCCCCAACTTTTTCAAAGTACGCGAAACGCGAACGGCACATTTAACGCGCCGACACCGATCACCGAATTGAACGGCGCGATGACTGCCCAACTGCGTCCGGCAATCAGACGCGACGGTTTGGAAATTCTTTTCGGTTCGGTTCGCCTCGGATGATTGATTTTCCCGGTGTTCGACATCTGGGTTTCAACCCGCGCTTCGACGACTTCGCCATGGAATCCGCCCGTCCTCGTGTCGGGTATCAACTCCTTAGAGGATGATCGAGTACCGGCTCTTTCACCCGACGGCTCGATTCTTTATTTCGACTCGACGCGGGCTGGCGGTTCCGGCGGTTTCGATTTGTATTCAACCACCCGCGTCAGTGTCAACCGCAGTTCGACCACCGACTTTGACGGCGACGGACGCACCGACATCGCCGTTTATCGGAACGGCATTTGGTATATTCTGCAAAGTTCAAATGGACAAGTCGCGGCGCAGCAATTCGGCGCAAGCAGCGATGTGCCGATTGCCGGCGCGAATGTTCAGTAACTCACTAAAGGATGTTCTGACACGGATTACAATTGAAAACTATGCAATAAGAAGTCCAACAAACTTTAGTTTGTTGAATGCCGCGCCGGTTCAACAAACTAAAGTTTATTGGACTTGACGGCAGAAATATTCTTTTTCTTAATGCCCGGTTGCTAACTGGAAAGCGTATGAATTCAGACGTTAGTTTGGTTTCTTTGGTTAAAGACACGCTGAAGCGTAAACTCGGAACGCAAATCAAAAAATTTTCGGATTCTTACGACGGAGAGGCTATGAAAAGATACCGACGAATCGAAATCACGGCTTTCCGCCGTCGCATAATCATCGTTTCCGGTGAATCGGCTGCCGCCGCGCCACCGAATTCGAGCGTTTGCATCAATGATGCCTATTCGTCTGAAACGATTGAAGCGAAATCTGCCGAAGGGCGGCGCATTTTAATCGAAGCCGTGCGTCTGTTGGAAGAAAAACTTTCCAATCAAGAGCCGGGAGAATGTTGAGCAAAGACGAAATCCGTCAGCAATCAAATTTTGATTTCAAGAAAATTATCGCTGAAAGTTTGCCACTGCGCCTTTTGAATTCCGAAAAAATAACCGATGTTTGCCGCCGCCAGATTGCGGACGGTTTCGACGAGGCTGTTCGTTTCTGCGGTATTGGTTTTTTCGTTCAAGCCGATGACGTAAAAACTTATTTTCGCGTTCTTTTTCTGCAAACAAAAATTATTAGTTGAATTGTGGATAAAAAAATGTGATGTCGCTGCTTCGTGAGTTTTGTCGGTCGGATTGCGTGAAGGCTGGACGGTCAGCACGAATTCCTCCGGCGCGTCGAAAATTTCGGTGATTTTCACCCAATCGTCTTTACCTGAAGCGGGCAGCGCGGTTTTGATAAAATCGCCGACGGCGGCGCGTTTTGTCGGTTGCGCCGCGCCGTCCGCGTCATACAAACTGAAACTCGTAATTTCCGATCCGTCGTTCCAGCGTTCGATGTCGCAGAGTTTTTCCTTTGATGTTTGAAGATAATTTTCGGCTTCCGTTTCGGTTTGAAAAACGCGCGACGCGCTCGTCGCCGAACTCGCTTCGGCATTTCGGGTGTTGGCTTGCGCCAATAACTTTTCGATTTCGCCTGTCATCAATTTCGCGTCTTTCCTAAAACTTTGTTTTAATAATAGCTGGTCGGGCTGCCGAGTGCCATATCCGAAAGCATCTCGAAACGGAATAATCTCATCAATAAAAGAGATTACAAATTGCGGTTCAATGACCAAATTTTCCGTTTGTGTTACAATCCGCAAGAACCAATTTTCAACCAAATTCAAAAGGAGAATTATTTGTGCGTGTTAAGTATTTTTTAACTTTTGCCGTTCTGCTGCTAGTCGGCGTTTCGTTCGCTTTCGGGCAGAAAACCGCTGAAAAACCGAAGTCCGAAAAACCGAAAAACACTAAAAAGCAGAATGAACAATTGCAGGCAGCCGACGCGGGTAAAACGGCGACTGCCGAGCAAATTGCCGAATCCGCAGTTTATATTTACGGCTCGCTCGGCGGCAGAGATTATCTGAAACAAATCCGCAAAACCACCATCGAACGCGGAAAAATCAGTCTCGTCAACGCCGAGGGCAAAACCGAACAATCCAATTATGAACGGCTGATTATGCGCGGCGAAAGTCTCGATAAAGAACGCATTCGGATTGATCAGGAATATCCGAACGGGCGATTTGCGATGATTTACAACAACGATAAGGTTTTCGGTCTTTTCAACGATGCCGTGTTCGCGCCGCGTGAAGATGCGACGAAAGCCTTTCAAAATCAAATCTGGCACGGACTCGAAGCACTTTTGCGTTACAAGGAGAACAATTCGACTTTAAATCTCGTCAAACGCGAAAAAATAATGAATGTTGATTTTCACGTTTTGGAAGTGACCGATAAGCAAAACCGGCAAACGCGCTTTTATATCAGCACGAAAACTCTGCGCGTGATGATGCTCGAATACACGCAGGACGATGTAAAATATCGCCGCAAATTTTACGATTACAATTACGCGCAAGGCACACTCGTGCCGTTTCGCTCGGTTCTCTGGGCGGGCGAAAAGCAAGTCGAAGAAACGAACATCCAAACCATCAGCTTCGGTCAAAAAGTCGAAGAAAATATTTTCAATGAAAGTTAGATGAATTTTTGCAACTTTGTTTCGGCTGGGCTGTGAATGATGTCGAGATTAACGAACATCAATTACACGGGAGAAATCTATGAACCAGCCGAAAAAATCTTTGCTGCTCGCCGCTTTTTTTATTTTTGGTTTGAGCTTGACCAATGCGCTTGCTCAAACACCGACCGTCAGACCATCCGAACCGAGTTTCGATATTATACTGCAAACCGTCGTCGCCTCGAACGATTTCGGCAAAACGGAAATCGCGCCGTCGCTCTCCGGTGTCGTCAGAAAACTCAAAACTGATTTTCCATTTACCAATTATCGTCTGACCTCCACTGCTTTTCAAAGAATCAGCAATCGCGGAAATCTCGAATCCAAAAGCGTTTCTTATTTGGCGGACAATAATTTAGCTGTTTTCTCCGATTGGTCAATCAACGGTTTAGAATCATTGATTGATGAGAAAAATCAGGAAACGATTCAAATCCAGAACTTCCGATTCGGTCAGCGAATTCCGATTAATAACACGACC
>JAJAZE010000084.1 GCA_026785925.1 Pyrinomonadaceae bacterium | reverse complement strand
AGCCCGACGCAATCGTTTCCTTATGCTCCTGTCCCGGCTCGCGCAGATGAACGTGCAAATCAATAAATCCGGGCGCGACAATCAAACCCGTCGCATCGAAAATTTCCGCGTCTTCCGGCGCAGATTCGTTTTGATTAAGCCACGCGGTGACTTTGCCGTCTTCGATCAGCAGATTCTTCCCGCTGTTCTGTCCTTCATTCGGGTCAATCAAATGACCGTTGGCGATTAAAAGTTTCATAGACTATTTATCTATTGGATTTTAATGTTTGTCGTTGATTTTCTAATTGATCTATTTCCAAATCAATTTTTGATTGTTTTTGCTTGATTTGAGCGATTTTTTCTTCTAATGCTGATCGGGTGGAAATATTCTTATCAAGAAGAAGTTGAAATTTTTCAATGCCGAATTGTGTGTTTTCAATTCGCTTTTCCTGAAGTTTTCTCAATAACTTCGTTTCCTCCAAAAAATTCCTTTGGAGTGGTAAAGTTTCGACTTGTTTCAATTTATCTACTTGAATCGCATCAAGTTTGTTGATTTCATTAAATCGTCTTATTTGATCGTTGGCAATAAGTTCAAGTTCACTGTGACTAGATGGGAAGTTTTTTAAATTCTCCTCACTAAAAATAATTGGTTGTTTAGAAATTTCCTTAGTAATTTGCTCTTTTTGGTCGAGTAAATTGTTGATTTCATCGTAAAGCGATTGAGCTTTTTTCTTATCAGGATTGTTGTTACAGCAAATAAAAGTAAATAACAGCAATAAAATCATTAAACTCTTTTTCATAACTTATTTACCTCTAGAATCAGAAATGACTTCAATTTTCCCGACCATATTGCGGTTAAGTTCTTCCAAATCATCCGCCGACGTATTAACTATTTTTATCATTTATTACTCAATGCTTATTTGCATCAATTAGTTTCACCGAATAACTGCTAAAAACGCCGTCGGTAGATAGAAGCGTCAAATTTTCGATGTTTGCCTGCGCGATCAGCAATCGGTCGAACGGGTCTTTGTGAATTAGCGGCAGATGTGCGACTGCTAATGTATGTTCGTGTGTGATTTCAAGCCAGAAAAAATTTGCTCGTTTCAATCTGTTTGGGATGAAAATTTCGGGCGAATCAGGAAGTTTAAGTTTGCCGTTGCCGTATTTTATAGCGATTTCCCAAGAACTTACGGCGGAAAAATAGATCGTATTATTCGGACTTGTTAAAAGATTTCGGACATTGGATGAAATACGATTGGATTGACCGAACAGCCAGAGAAAAATCTGTGTATCAATTAAAATCCTCACTTTTACTCCGTTTCGCCAATGATTTCTAAAAACTCTTCGGGCGTTTCGTCAAAATCGTCGGCAATCCAAATCTTGCCGTCATCCATTCCAAACCAATCTTCGGACTCATTGGCGGCAATCGAATTTTCGATTTCGGCTTGATGCGAATTGACATAATCCCAGGCGTTAGCGAGGTCGTTGGCGGAAAGATGCGGATAGTTGCGAAGCAAATCAACTTCGCCGACACCTTGCCGACGCGCCTGTTCGAGTAGCCAAACGGGAATTCGTGTTTGCCGAATGCAAGCCGCGCCGTTCATTACGCCGACGGTTTTTTCGATTCCTGCAAATCCGTTTTTGACTTCCTTTTCCAACCATCGAAGCAGTTGCGCTTTGTCGGCTTCCGACAGACTGGCAATCGCTCGTTCGGCTTCGTTTAGAGTAATTACTGCGTTCATATCGTTTGAAATTTTATCATATTTTATTTAAGCCGTTTGCAATTCTTTTGCCTTTAACTTTGCCGAAAGTGCGTCGAGAAAATCGTCGTTTGCGAGCAATTTTTTGGCGGTTGAGTCAATTTCGGTTTTCTCCTGCGCTAAATCGCGTTCCATAATGGCGCGAAGTTCGTTGTTGATCTGCGTCTGATACGGCGCGGAATGCGGACTTTCGGCGCGTTGGCGAAAATGTTGCAAAATGTCGGAATCTACGCAAATGTTAATGCGGGTTTTTGTGTCTTTCAACTTAAACTTCGGATGCCTGGCGCGAAAACCACCGCGATTGAATTTGTGTTTTCCAACCGATAAAATCTCATCTTCAAGCAAACCTTCGGCAAGTTTTCGGTCGTGTTCTGCTCTGGAAATTTCAACGGTAAATTCTTTACTTTTCGACATATATTTCTTCCTCGAATTTGTCTGCTTGGCGGGCGGAAATTATGCGGATAACCTCATCGCCGCGCTCGGTATAAACGACAAAAAGCAAACCTTTTTCGGTCAAACCGATGAGATTAAAACGTAATTCATCTTCCGAATGAGATTCGTCAAGCGCATCAACTAAATTTTCATCATCAAAAGCCGATTTTGCTTCTTCAAATGAAATGTTGTGCCGTTGCTGATTGATTTTTGCTTTATCCGAATCCCATTCAAAAATCATACACATAAATATACATCAATGAAGATGATTTGAGAAGAATTATTCACCGCTTGCCGCGCCGCCGGTTGCCAGATATAAAACCGCCATTCGGACGGCAACGCCGTATTTTACTTGATCCAAAATTAAAGAACGCGAACTGTCGGCGACATCGGATGAGATTTCGATGCCGCGATTCATCGGTCCGGGATGTAAGACAATCGCGTCTTTTTTGGCGAGTTCGAGGCGTTCGTTGGTTAAGCCGTAGTGAATTGAATACTCGCGCAGAGTCGGGAAAAAAGCCGAATCCTGGCGTTCGCTCTGGATTCGTAAAATCATTACGACATCGGCGTTTTCGATTGCCGTTTCGACGTTCGGGCAGACTTCGAGGTTGTTTTCGACGAGGTATGCGAAATCGTTCGGAACTAAAGTTTTCGGTCCGGCGACGCGGACTTTTGCGCCGAGTTTGGTTAATAAGTGGATGTTGGAACGGGCGACGCGAGAATGCAGAATGTCGCCGATGATAGCGACTTCCAAACCTTCGATATTGCCTTTGCGCTCACGAATCGTCATCGCGTCGAGCAAGGCTTGCGTCGGATGTTCGTTCGCGCCGTCGCCGGCGTTGACGATTGCCGCTTTTGAAACTTTCGCCAATTGATGCGGAACGCCCGCCGAACCGTGACGGACAACAATACAATCGGGCGACATCGCATCGAGATTCATCGCCGTATCAATCAATGTTTCCCCTTTTGTTACCGAAGATGAAGCAACGCTGATGTTTACCGCATCGGCGGAAAGTCGTTTGGCGGCGAGTTCAAAACTCGTCCGAGTGCGTGTCGAATTCTCGAAAAAAAGATTGATGACGGTTTTGCCGCGCAAGGTTGGGACTTTTTTGATTTCACGCTGATTTATCTCGCGGAAATTTTCGGCGGTGTTCAGAATCCCGATGATTTCTTCGGCGGACAGATTGCGGATTCCCAAAAGGTCGCGGCGGCGAAACGGTTTGTTCATAACTCGTTTGTAAAAAAAGCAAGGCGTTTAACCTTGCTTGGAAACTGACATCAGCGTTTGTGCGACAATTGGCGGAACTTGCAGCGGGCAGAACATTTCCGCGTCGTAAAAATAATCTTCGCCGTCTTCGTCAATGACGCGCAGCCCGCCGAGTTTTTTGGCTGCTTCGTCGGGAATTATCTGATAAAGTTTGCCGATTTCGAGCGAAGCCAAATAACCTTCATTGTTCAAACAAACGACAAATTGCGGTTCTTTCATAACTTTAGTCCAAAAAAGGGAACTTGATTTTCACATCTCTTTTGCCGATGCCGTGCGCTTCATACCAATGAATCTCCGCGAGTCGAAAACTTTCGTCATTCAGTTTAACAGTTGCAATGCCCTTTTTCTTGCGCCAACGTCCTTTTCCGTATTTTCTATTCAACAAAGGGAAACTCTGATGGAATTTCCCGCCGCAATACTTTCAATATTGGTAATTTCGCCGACAATTTCAAATCTCACGGTTTTTCGTAAATCCAGACGGCTTCCGTGTCGTCATATTCTTTCAGCATCACTTTGATAATTTCCGCTTTCTTTGTCGGGACGGTTTTGCCGATGTAATCAGCCTGAATCGGTAGTTCGCGGTGTTCCTTGCCTCTGTCAATCAAAACAGCGAGTTGAACCTTACTTGGTCTGCCGAAATCCATCAGTTGATCCATCGCGGCGCGAATCGTTCTGCCGGTGTATAAAACGTCGTCCACGAGAATTATTTTTTTGTCCTCGATGTCGGCGGACAATTCCGTGCGGTTGACAATCGGATTTGCACCGACGGTTGATAAATCGTCACGGTAAAGTGTGATGTCAATAATGCCGTAGAGCGGTTTTTCGCCTTCCAGTTCTTCGATTTTAGCGACGAGTCTTTCCGCCAAAGGAACACCGCGCCGCCGGATGCCGACGATGTATAAATCTTTCGCACCGTGATTTTCTTCGACGATTTCCGATGCCAAACGCGACACGGCGCGAATCATTCGTGCGCCGTCCATTATTTTCGATTTCTCGATTAATCCGTATTCATCTGTCATAGTGTTGCCGAAATCGTAACAAAGGTCGGTGCAAAGTTCAAAGTTTCAAGTTCAAAGTTTCAAGTTTTCGGCTTTTCGATTAAAATGAATTTTCCAGTCAAAGAACAAAAATTATGGCATTAGCGAAAACTCATCCGTTATTTTCCATCGAAAGCTATTTGGGTTTTGAACGTGTTCAGGTTGAACGGCACGAATTTCTGGACGGCAGCGTCTACGCGATGGCGGGCGAAAGTCCGAATCACAGCACGATTTGTTTTAATTTATACGCGATTATCGGTCCTCAACTGCGCGGCAAAAGGTGTCGAGGGTTTTCACCGAATATGAAAATCGCCACCAACGAAAAAGGTTTATATTCCTATCCTGATTTGGCGGTCGTCTGCGGTCAGCCGACGTTTTATGACGGCGCAAAAGACGTGATTACGAATCCGACGGTGATTGTCGAAGTTCTGTCGCCTTCGACCGAACATTATGATCGCGGCGAAAAGTTTCTGCGTTACACGAATCAAATTGAAACTTTGCAAAATTATATTTTAATTTCACAGAGCAAACCTTTGATCGAAATTTTTTCCAGACAAGAACACGGCGGTTGGGAGAAAAAGGAAATCGAAGGTTTGGAATTGGTTCTAAAAATTGATTCGATTGAATGTGAAATCAACTTGAATGAACTTTACGAATCAATCGAATTTCCCGCATAGATGTCCTTTTACCAAAAACTAATTCGACCGATTTTATTTCAAGTTTCACCTGAAACGGCGCACGAACTCGGCATCGAGGCGTTAAAAATCGGTCTGGGTTCCAAAACCGCGCAAAACTACGCCGCTCAAAAATTTGCGTCTGAATCTTTCGGCGAAATTAAAAGGTTTGGTTTGAAATTCAAAAATCCGCTCGGCATTGCCGCCGGTTTCGATAAAAACGGCGTGGTCGTCAATCAACTCGCCGCGCTCGGATTCGGATTTGTCGAAATCGGGACGGTGACTTTTAATCCGCAGAAAGGAAACAATAAGCCGCGTCTTTATCGTCTTCCCGACGATAAAGCGTTAATAAATCGGCTCGGATTTAATAACGAAGGGACGCGGAAGGTCGTCGAAAGATTAAGGAAAATTCAGCCGAACTGCGTTTTGGGCGTGAATATCGGGAAAAACAAAGACGTTCCAAACGAAGCGGCGATTGAAAATTACCTGGCGAGTTTCGATTTGGCGTTTGAGGTCGCCGATTATATCGCGGTGAATGTTTCGTCGCCGAACACACCGGATTTGCGCGAACTCCAAAAAGCAGAAAATTTGGAAGAACTTTTGGGAGCGTTGCAGGAGAGAAACAAAGTTTTGAGTTCCGACTCCAGCTGGTCGAACGCTAAGGAAAAACCGACTAAAGCCGGAACTCAAAACTCAAAACCGCTGCTTGTTAAGATCGCGCCGGATTTGAGCGAGGCGGAAATCGAGGCGATTGTTGATATTTGTTGTCGCTTAAATTTAGCGGGAATTATTGCGACGAATACGACGCTAAGCAGGGAAAATCTGAAAACGAAGATTGACGAAAACGGCGGTTTGAGCGGCGAACCTTTGCGTGAAAAATCAAACAAAGTAATTTCTAAAATCTATCGTTATTCAAAGGGAAAAATGCCGCTAATCGGTGTCGGCGGAATTTCCGATGCGGAAGATGCGTTTGAAAAAATCGCGGCGGGCGCGTGTTTGATTCAGAGTTATACAGGATTCGTCTACCAGGGACTGACCTTCGCGCGCGATGTGAATTGCGGGCTGGCGAAAATCTTACAGCGTAAAGGATTTCAATCGCTTGATGAAGCGGTCGGCAGCAATTGCCGGATTTAGACCGAGCGGGAACTTTTGAGAAATTGCCGGTTTGACACAGAAAAGACAGCGGTTATAATAAATCCTTTGCTTTTGCGTTGCTTGAATTCTGAGGTTGTTTTATTTAGCGATGTTAATTGATTTGACGATTATTAAAGATACGCCGACCGCGTTTGATTTTACGCTGGCGGCAAATCAGGTTGAATTGGATAGCGACGCGGCGAAAGTTGCGGAGGTCGTCAGAGTTGCAGGAAAATTAAAAAAAGGCATCGTCCAGACCGATGTTGAAGGTTTGGTTTCAACCGTTCTCGAAGTCGAGTGCGTTCGGTGTCTGCAAACAGTCGAAATGCCTTTGGAAATTACTTTTAGAGTCGGTTTTATCGGCGCAGAGCATTATACGCGAGAGAAAGACGCGGAAGTGAATATCACAGATTTGGAGATTTCGATTTCCGAAAATGACAAAATAGATTTGACCGAAGTCGTCCGCGAACAGATTTTGCTGAATTTGCCCGACCGCGTATTGTGCCGGGAAAATTGTCTCGGCTTTTGCGAAAAATGCGGCGCAAACCGAAATCTGATAGATTGTAGTTGTATCAAAAAAGAGACTGACCCAAGATGGGCGGCTCTGAAAACATTGAACTAGCCATAAGGAAGCACAAAAAAGACCAATTGCTTTTGAGATTTTTGTGCTTTGTTGCGGCAAATTATCTTTAGAGGTTTATAAAAAAATGCCAAATCCAAAACGAAGACATTCCCATTCACGAACACGCCAGCGACGCGCTCACGACGCGCTGAAAGTGCCGCAGTTCTACATTGATAAAGACACCGGCGAAGCGATGAAGCCGCACCGCATAGACCCGAAAACGGGAATGTATAAAGGTCGTCAGATTATAGAAGTCAAAACACAGGAATAGTCCGGGAAGTCAAATCGGCTTCTTTTTAAACTTCCGAGACTTCCTAAACTTCCCGGACTTCCCAGACTAAATGAACAACGCAGGTATTATCGGCACGGGACACGCTTATCCGAGCGGCATTTTATCGAATGCCGATTTGGAGAAAATCGTCGAAACAACCGATGAATGGATAACTTCGCGCACCGGAATCAAACAGCGTCACAAAGCCGCCGACAACGAATATACCTCGCAATTCGGTGTCAAAGCGGCGCGGCAGGCGTTGGAAAGAGCCGGTTTGACAGCCGAAGATATTGACCTGATTATCTGCGCGACGACCACGCCCGACCAGATAATGCCCTCGACCGGCGCGTTGATTCAAGCTCAACTCGGCGCGACTAACGCGGCGGGGATGGATATTTTTGCGGCTTGTTCCGGCTTTATTTACGGAATTACGATGGTCGAATCAATGATTCGCACCGGACAAATTCGCTATGCTCTGGTGATTGGCGCGGAAGTTCTTACCAAATACGTTGATTACACCGACCGTTCGACGTGCGTCATTTTCGGGGACGGCGCGGGCGCAGCAGTGCTGGCTCCGGTCGCCGAAGGCAAAGGAATACTCGCCACAAAAATTCGCTCCGACGGACGTTACGAAGAATCGCTCTACGCGCCCGGCGGCGGCACCAAATTGGGAACGACGCACGAAACGATAGATAACCGCGACCATTTTTTCAAAATGAAAGGCAACGAGCTTTTCAAGGTTGCCGTTCGTTCGATGGCGGAAATCTCGAAAGAAATGCTCGACAAAGCCGGTTATACGGTTGACGATGTTGACCTCGTAATTCCTCATCAGGCAAATCAGCGGATTACCGATGCCGTCGCTTCTCGGTTGAATCTGCCGGAAGAAAAAGTTTATTCAAACATCGCCGAACACGGCAACACTTCGTCGGCTTCGATCCCGATTGCGCTCGACGAATGTTTGCGGTCGGGGAAAATCAAGGAAGGCGATTTGGTGTTGCTGACGGCGTTCGGCGGCGGCGTAACCTGGGGCGGGACGGTGATTCGATTTTAGATTTTGGATTGAAATTCAGGCGGCTTTTATAAATAAGTTCAAACAGTATTGCAATTAAGCAGTGACGGAAATTTGATGACCGAAAAATCCAAAATCCAAAATCTAAAATCTAAAATCGCGTTCATATTTCCCGGTCAAGGTTCGCAAAGCGTCGGGATGGGAAAAAATATATGCGATAACTTTCCCGCTGCCAAACAGGTTTTTGAAGAAGCCGACGACGCGCTCGGGTTCAAACTATCGGAGATGTGTTTTGCCGGAACGCCGGAAGATTTAGCGTTGACGGCAAATACGCAGCCCGCGATTTTGACCGTCTCAATTGCCGCGCTGTGTGCGATGGAAGCGGAAAATTTCCCAAAACCCGATTACGTCGCTGGACACAGTTTGGGCGAATACTCTGCATTGGTGGCGGCAGGCGCGATGAGTTTTTTCGATGCCGTGAAAATTGTTCGCCGGCGCGGGGAATATATGCAGGAAGCCGTTTCAGTCGGTGCAGGCGCGATGGCGGCGATTTTAGGTTTGGATTTAGCGACCGTTGAAAGTGCTTGCGACGAAGCCGCCGGCGGTCAGGTTTGCAGTCCGGCAAACATCAATTCGCCGACGCAAATCGTCATTGCCGGAGATGCTGAAGCGATTGACCGCGCAATTGAAATTTTGAAAAACAAAGGAGCAAAACGAGCGATCAAGTTGAACGTTTCCGCGCCGTTTCACTGCGCTTTAATGCTGCCCGCGCAGGAAAAATTGGCGACGTATCTGCGGCAAATTGACTTTGCAGATTTGAAATTCCCGATCATCGAAAATGTTTCCGCCGAAGCGAACATAAAAGGCGAGCGTGTTAGAATCGCTCTGACCGAACAAGTTTCAAATCCGGTGCGATGGAATGAATCGGTCGAAAAGTTGGTTGCCGATGGTGTTGAAACATTCGTCGAAATCGGCGCGGGAAAAATTTTATCAGGATTGGTTAAACAGATTAACCGCGACGTTCGTTGTTTGAGTGTCGAAAATCCGGACAGCTTAAAAGTAAGTCTGGAAAGTCTGAAAAGTCTCGGAAGTCTGGAAAGTCT
>JAJAZE010000083.1 GCA_026785925.1 Pyrinomonadaceae bacterium | reverse complement strand
GTTTTCGCCCATCGCTTCGGCGGCTGGCGGCGTGGCGGCGGGAGTTTCGGCGGTTTGCGGATAAGCGTTTAAGGCGAACGCGGCGGAAATTATCAGCAGCAGTAAAATTTTCGGGAGAAGATGTTTTTTTATCACTTGATTCCGGTAATGATTTCGTTGATGCGGACTCCGGCGCGGTCTTCGATGACGATGATTTCGCCGCGCAGCAAGGATTTGTCGCCGACGCGCACGTCAACGCCTTCGCCGGTCGAACGCGATAATTTGATGATGCTCGAATCTTTGAGTTCTAAAATGTCGCGCACCGCCAGTTTCGTGCAGCCGAGTTCGACGGACAGCGTCACACCCAAACCCAAAAAATCGCGCCACGATTCGATAATTTTTTCGTTTTCTTCCTGCATTTTTTTTTAGAGCTGAACGATAAATTCGGTGATGTAAATCGCTTCGATTTCCGACTCGGACGAAACGGCTTGCGCGGCTTGAAGAATTTCTTTGCGGAGTTTGGCTTTGCCGTCGGGCGAGAGAACGTCTTCGGATTTTTTGATGGATAAAACGGCGAGAATCGCGTTGCGGACGCGCGAATTAAAAACCTGATCGGGTTTTTCTTCGGCGGGACTTTCGCCGCCGATGCCGAGGCTGACCGTCATCCGCAAATAACGAGCCTGTTCCGAATCGGCGAGGTTGACGATAAACGGCTGCAATTCGACGATGTGTTTGACATTTTCGTCATCGGGCAGCGAACCTTTCAGAAAATCCGTTTCCGGCTTGGACGCTTCCTTTTTAGCGGAAGTTTCCTTTTCATCCGGCGCGGTTTCCTCGTCTTCTTCGGCGACCTTAACGCTTTCTTTTTTGGAATTTTTCTTTTTCGATTTGGCGGAATCGTTCTTGCTTTCGGCGGCAGACGCTTTCGTGCTGCGCCAGTAATAAAAACCGCCGCCAGCCGCGCCGCCGATTAAAACGAGCGCGAGCAGTAAAACGATTAATTTCTTGAATTTTTTCTTTTTGACGGGTGCGGCTTCCGGGGTTGGATTTTCCATATAAACTTCTCCTTGTTCGATTTAGCGAAATACGTGCCACGCCGAAAACCAAATGAATCATTGAGTTTTGTGCGATGAATAAGATTTGTCGGCTAGATTGTCCGGCTTAATTTTGACAAGCATCGTCAAAAACCCGACACCTGAAAAGCTATTTGGCAAGTTTTCCCATCGAACCGGAGCGTCCGTCGGCTTCAGTCGGCGGCTGCCGGCGGTTAATCGAATTTCACGGGGTTTGATTGAATTTCACCGACTCGCCGTTTCCTGAAACCAGATTTTTTCCGGCGTGACAGTTAAAAAGTTTTGCTCCGCAGAAACCCGAAACACGACCTGCGGCGAGCGAACGGCGCGTTGAAAAGGAACCGAGAAATCGTTTTCTTCGATTCCCTTCCGGTTCCATCTGACGCGCCTTCGATGCGGGAAAGAGCAGCCGTCAACGCTCTCGAAATAATAGTATGAAGGATTCGGCTCGATAATTCCGTAATGAACCATACGGGTGTCGGCATCCGGCGTGATAACGTAATCGCCCGCTTTGATTCCCAGCAGAAAACGCTCCATTTGTCCTAATTGCCGCCCGATGACCAAATCGTTCGCTCGCGCCGGATGTTCGCGTTCATAAGTCTCGAATAACTCGTCGCGGTTATTAACCGCCGAAAAATCAAACGTCGGCAGCAAGCCGATTCCGACATAACCGCCTCTGACAAAATGCGTTAGATATTTGCCGAATTCGGCGCGCACGATATAAACACTGGGCATAATTTTGGTTGGCTTTTTGCCGTTGCTGAGCGATTAATTTGAAACGAGCTTCATTACTCGTGAAGTAATTTTTTGCAAAGGCAAAATTTCGTCCGCCGCGCCGATTTTGACCGCCGCGCCCGGCATTCCGAAGACGACGCAGGTTTGTTCGTCCTGCGCAATGGTCGGCGCGTGCGAATGAATGCCCTGATTGCCGAATTCGCCGCAAATAATACCGGCGAGGACGTTGACGATTTCGCCGACGACATCGCCCATATCCGGGCTTTCATATTCGATTTCAAAGCTCGCAAATTTATATGCGAGATCAACCGCCGCGAACATTTAAAAATTTTGCCGTTCGATGTTATTTTTGACCCGGCGTATTTTCCGGCTTGATTTTCGGAACGGCGGGAAGCGCGTCCGGCTCGCCGATTGTCACCGAGCCTTCGGTCTGCAATTTCGCTTTGGTCGGCGGCGATTCCAGATTGTCAGGAACAGCGGGCGGTTTGGCGGCGGTTATTTCCTTTTTGGAGATTTTCGGAATGACGGCAGTTTCCGGCTTCGGTTCGGGTTTGGTTTCCGCGTTATTCGGAGAACCGGAAACGTCGGCGGGTTGTTTGGTCGCGTCGGTCGCCGCCAGACGTAAAACCGTGATGCTGATGCGGCGGTTCGACGGCGCATACGGATCGTTTTTGTCGGTTAATTCAGTGTCGGCGAAACCGATGATGCGATGAATCTGGTCGGGTTTGACGCAGATGGTTTCGAGAACGCGGCGGGCGGCGTTCGCCCGGTCGGTGGATAATTCCCAGTTCGTATAACCGTTGTCGGACGGAAAAACGCGGCTGTCGGTGTGTCCGCCGACATTGATTTTGTTCGGCAGACTGCAAATCTGAACGGCTATTTCCGACAAAATCGCGTGCGCGTCGGCGGTCAAATCGGCACTGCCCGACGGAAACGAAACGCGCTCGGCTTTGTCAATCAACTGGATTCGCAAGCCTTCGTCGGTGATTTCGATCTTTACCTGCTCTTTATATTTGGAGAATTCGGTGCGTGTCGAGAATTGTTCCTTTAGCTTTTGCGCGGCGTTGAAAAGCTGCTGTTCGTCGTCTTTGGAAGTCAAATCATCCGGTTCTTTACTGACTTTTTTGGCTTGCGCCAGAATGCCGCCCTGAAGCGTGTCGAAAACGCCGGGCGAGCGGAAATAATTGGCGATTGCCTGCTTGACCTTGACATCGGCTTGCGAAACGAGCCACAAAACCAGAAACAGTGCCATCATTGCCGTCACGAAATCGGCGTAGGCGACCTTCCACGCGCCGCCGTGATGCGGAGCGTGTTTAACGGCTTTTTTTCGCGGTCGGCGGGGTTTTGCCGTTTCTGTTTTGTCTTGTTCAGCCATAATAATTAGAAATCGTCGCCAGTCGTTGAATAAAATCAAATCGCGATTTTAGCGCGGTTTGATTTCCTTGAGCATCGGTTCAAGTTCGGCGGATGATGGACGGTCGAAACTGTAGATGGTTTTGCGGGCGAATTCGACCGCCGTCGCCGGAGCCGCGCCGAAAGCGAAAGCGGCGATCCCGGTTTTCAGACAATTAAAATATTTGCCTTCGTCCTGCGCCATATTTTC
>JAJAZE010000082.1 GCA_026785925.1 Pyrinomonadaceae bacterium | reverse complement strand
TGCGACGAATTTATCGAACGCTTTGAAAAGAAATATGACACGATTGTCGGCGAGCGCGGCGTGAAACTTTCCGGCGGACAACGCCAGCGCATTGCGATTGCGCGGGCGTTGCTTGCCGATCCGAAAATCCTCATTCTCGACGAAGCGACTTCCTCGCTCGATTCGGAAAGCGAAGCGTTGATTCAGGAAGGCTTGAACAATCTGCGAAAGGGTCGCACGACATTCGTCATCGCGCATCGCCTTTCGACCATTCGCAGTGCCGATAATATCCTGGTGGTCGAAGCCGGAGAAATCGTCGAAAACGGAACGCACGAAGAACTTATCGCTATGCAGGGACGTTACAGGCAGCTTTACGACAAACAGTATCAGTTTGAAAAGAATCTATTTATCAATCCGGGCGAAGATTTTACGAAAATTGAAAAAGGGAAATCCAATGCGTCGCGGTTGTGACGGGTTAAAAGTTCAAAGTTCAAAGTCGAAAAACAGAGTTGACTTTGAACTTTGAACCTTGAACTTTGAACTCATTTCGGCAAAGGCAGAGCGAGCAGATGTCCTTCGTAGACAAAGTAAATCTTTCCCGCGTCAGCCCACATTTGCATACTGTTAAATGTAATCTGCGAAATTTTCACCAGCGGTTTGAAGGTGAAGGTTTTCGCGTTATAAATGCCAACTTGCGTTTCGTCCTTTGCCGAATCTGGAACCGCCGCCCAAAATTCATCGGCGATGCCGTTCGGCTGAAGCGGTCGGTAACTTTGCTGGGCGAGCGGGCGCAGTTCGCCTTTAGCTTTTTGAATCGCTCCGGTTTCGGCATCGAGCAGAAAATATTCGCCTTCCCGCTGCGAAATATCCTCTTCTTCCGATTCATATTCGCTGTAACCGCCGCCGAACAGCAAAACTTTGTTAAGCTGCGGAATGAACGCGACCGTTTCAACCAGCGGATATTCCTCGAATTTAACGGCGAATTGTTTGTTCGTCGCTAAATTGATTCGCACCAATTGTCTGCCTTCTTCGCCGTAACTGGTGGCGACGAGCCAGCGACCGTTTGCCGTCACCAGCGGTTTGTCAAAATAGCCGTCGCGGATTTTAGTCGTTTGCCCGCCGCGAGCGATTTTATATAAACCTTCGCCGCTGCTTCTGATTTCAAAAGTCGCTGTCCGCGCTTTCCACTGCCGGCTTTCGGCACGAATCGCCGCGCCGTCCGCTTTCGGCAGATATTCAAAGCCGCCCGGCTGTTCGGTGATGCCGGCGAGTTTGCCGCCGGAAAATTTGTTCCACGAATAATTTTCGTATTCGCGCTGTTCGCGCCGTTTTTGCCGCGTCTGTTCGATTTTTTCGTAATCCGGCTCGACGACTTCTTCGTCGGCTTCGTTCTGCGCTTCGATTTCCGTGTCAATCTGTTTGCGTCTGGCTTCGTTATTAATCAGAACGCGGAAATCGTCGCCGACTTTCCAGACGGCGACGGCTTGCAGATTGTCGTTTTCAAACAAAATTTCCAGACCGCTGATATTCTTTTCCAGCCAGTAATGCAGTTTTGCGGGCGGCTGGCGCAGATCGGCGAATGTTTGTTCGAGACCGGCAAAGAACTTCGGCAGCGGCAGCGCACTCAGCGAGAAAACGCGGCGACCGCCTTGCCGACCGAGCATCAAAAGCTCTTTGCCTTCGCAATCGCCTTCGCAATCGGAGAGAAACGGCGGCAATTCGTCAACCTTTTCAGCCGCCAAATAACTTTTTAGAGAGTCGAATTCTTCCCGCGTCAATTCGCGCTCGCGGTAACGCGCTTTGTCTTCCTGCCAACTGAAAACGGCTTTATCCCGATACATTCTGACGAAATTATCGTCGTAGGCGTAAATTCCCAAAAGTTCCTGATTTTCCTTGACTTCCTTTTGCAGCTTTTTTTCGGTCGTAATCAAATCTTCGGAGTAACCGTTGTAAATGTAATAAGCCGCCGACGGCATTGATTCATTAACGCTGGCGAAAAGCGCGGGCAGATACTCGCTGCCGCCGCTCGAATTATTTCCCGCAAAATAAGTTCGCGCACCGAGAATTTTCGCTTCGTTCGGGTGCAAGGACAAAACGATTCGGCGGGCTTCGGGCGAATCTTGCGATTCGAGATAGCTTTCCGCCGCCGCCGCCAGCATTTTGTTCGGACTTTTCAGATTTTCAGCGACTTTGCCAACCGGCAGAACGGCGCGAATCAGCCGCGCACACGACAGCATCGCCGTTTTCGCTTCGATATTTTCACTCGCCAGTAAATTGTCATATTCGCCGCTGTTTTCTATCAGACAAGCCGCGATGCCGAGTGCCGTCGGGCTGCCGCCGCGCACGCCGAAAACATCGTCCGACTGTTTTTC
>JAJAZE010000081.1 GCA_026785925.1 Pyrinomonadaceae bacterium | reverse complement strand
TCAAACGCTCTTTGACAGAACGCACCAGCTACAACCACTGATTCAACAATACTGATTTATTGTCCGTTCCTGTTTTCACAGTGAGAAGCGCACCAGCAAGTCCGAAACTGCCGTCATTTGCATTCTTCTCCGAAGCGGAATCAATAACCTTTCCTGTTGAGAAAGACCAATCCCGAAGTCTGCCCGTTTTCACGCCGGATAATGTTTCAATCCGTATCTTTGCCATTACAGCAAAGCATTCGCTTTTTCGGTTATCCCATACCCGCAATTCCATCGGCTCACCTTGCGGCTTGCTTTCCTTTTGCAAGGAAGATTACAGGAAGTCCGTCGTTTCGCTTGATTACCACAGGCGACTTAGGTTCTGCCTTTTCTCCGGTAGCTCCACATCTCCGTTGAAGACGAATTGAATCTTCAAACTTGGCTGCTTACCATTTTGGTTACAGCCTAATCAGCATCTTTGGCTGTCTGTCCATCACGGAGTTTATCGGCAGTTCACTTTCATTAACCATATCGTCCTCGTCGACGCGAACTCATCCGCCGTGATGCGCCGGCAGAGGTTTCGCGTTGTCCCAAAGGCTTTGCACCCTGTCGTTGCCAACAACGCACACTCTGGTAGAATCGGATTGGAAGAACAATCGGTGATGTCTTGATGAATCAATCATCACAGCTAATCAAGCGACTTTCGTGTCGCACCAATTCAATGGACGGGATGGCGAAACAGCGGCTTTGTTATCGCGTCGTCCGTCAAACCGAAGGTTGCGCGTAGCAGTTTCGCCCTATGTCAATTCCGCCGTTGACTTCAGTTAAAGATTTGGTAGATTGCTCACGCAATCTTGGCGGACGAGCCGCATTCTATGAAAATGGCTATAAATTATCAATACTGAACCTTGAAACTTAAAACTATGAGCAACCAAACAATTAGTGAACTTTACGCCAACAATGATCGGATTCGTGAAAAGACCAAGCAGTTCGTCGCGTCTTTGACCGATGAGCAAACGACGGCACTGCCTGACGGCGAACCGTGGACGATTGCCCAAATTATCGAACACATCGCCATCGTGCAGGACGGAATGACGAAGATTTCCGCCAAACTTTTGACGGCGGCGCAGGCAGCCGGAAAAACGTCGGACGGCGCGGCGCAGCTTTCCGAAAACTTTGTCCAAAAAGCGGGCGAAGCCTTTAACGTCAAACTCGAAGCACCGGAGCGTGTGCGTCCGACAGGCAATCAAACGGTCGCCGAATCGGTGCGAAAAATGGACGAAGCGCGGGATGCTTTGGAAAAGCTGCGTCCGCTGTTCGAGTCGGTCGAATGTTCGGATTTCAAGTTTCCGCACCCGTTTATGGGCGAACTGACGGCGCACGAATGGCTCGCGCTGGTCGGCGGACACGAAGCCAGACATCTGCGTCAACTCGAAAAAAGACTCGCGTCGGCGGCAGGCTGAATCTTTAACGGTCAATAATCGGCAATTGAAGACGGACGACGAAACGCGAAATCATACTCGCGGGGCGGCAAGCTATTGGTCGCTCAATCTCTAAACCGGCGTGTTTTCAGTGCGGCAAACTGCGAACAACACGAAATAAATCCAAAACGACAACAAATCTATTACTCACCATTATTATTTTGTTGTAAGTTGAAGAAAAAGCCCCGAACGCGAAGGGATCTGCGTTCGGGGCTTTCATTCAAGCAACGCTTCCGACGTTATAATAAATGCAAAAAAAATCGGAAGTGTTTTTTGGATGGCTGGTTAAAAGAGCTAAGTTGCCTGAAAAATCGTCGCCGGAAACTCGAATGCGACTGCCGCTTGAAGAAAATCTTGAAACAGGCGGCTCAGGTTGAGAATCCGAAAACCGAAACCGCCTGTTTTTAATTGTTTGAGCCGACTGCACTGCGGCGGCTGGCTCAAACAAATTGTTGTTCGACTTTGAAGTCTTTATCTGACCGGTGTCGGAACATCGCCGTTCTGACCGAATTGACGGTAATCAATCGCTCCGTCAAGACTGCGCCAGACATACCAGATGCCATTTGACGGGCGGAAAACCGCGATGTCGGTTTTGTTGTCGCCGTCAAAGTTTCCGGCAACCGGCACGTCGCTGCCCAAACCGAATTGGCGGAAGTCGAAAGAGTTGTCGGAACTGCGCTGAATATACCAAACGCCGTCGGCAGGTCGGAAAACGCTCAAATCGGCGCGTCCGTCGCCGTCAAAGTCGCCCGCGATGGGAACATCGCCCGATTTACCGAACTGCGCCGCGCCGAAGCTGCCGTTGCTGCTTCGCAGGTAATACCAGATGCCGGTTGAAGGTCGGAAAACCGAAACGTCGGCTTTACCGTCGCCGTCAAAGTCGGCGGCAAGCGGCTTGTCTTCTGCCGCGCCGAACTGTACGCCGGAGACGCTGCCAGTGCTGCTGTTCTGGATATACCAGGTTCCGCCGTTCGCCCGATAAACCGCCAAATCCTGTCTGCCGTCGCCGTCGAAGTCGGCGCGCACCGCCGTATCCGAAGCGAGACCGAACTGCGCCGTCGTGATGCCGCCGTCGGAACTGCGTCTGATTTCCCAAACGCCCGCGCCGTTTTGATTGCGGAACACCGCCGCGTCGGTTCTGCCGTCGCCGTCATAATCGCCGGAGACGAGTTTATCGCCCGCGCCGCCGACCGTTTGCGCGTTGATGCCCTGACTATTTAACGTGAACCACGTTCCCGAAGCCGGACGGAAGACGGCGAAGTCATTGCTGCCGTCGCCGTCAAAGTCGCTGTGGTTGGAATGCGTCGTCAAACGTCCGCGAATTTCACCATTCGGATTATTTACCGAAGCGATAATGACATACCACAAACCGGTGCGAAGCTGCGCCACTTGCGTTGCCGTGACGGTGATCGTTCGAGGAACGAAATTTCCGTTCGTGCCGCCGACGACACCGAGATCAACGACGACGCTCGTGTCGCCGGTCGCCAGAAAGATTTTCGCGCTCGTCTGTGCGCTCGATAAATTGTGAAATTCGCCGAGTATGGTCGCTTGATTTTCGGTTTGATTCAGGAAAACCTTGACTTCGCCGGTTGCGCCCGTGCTGACCGGCGGAATCATCTGGCTGCCCGTCAAATGCGCTTCAAAATATCTGCCCTGATTAGGAGTCGGACTGCCCGACGGACTCGGCGACGGACTCGGCGTTGCGCTGAAACCGACGAATGTTCCCGAGAGAACCGTCGTGCCGCCGTTTTTTACAGTAATTGTTGATCCGCTGGTCACGACCGGGACCGTTTGACCGTTGTCGCTGCCAAGCCGCAGTCTGCCTTCGCCGCCACTTTCTAAAATTAATTGTCCGACCGTCGTATTGTTGACCGCCACCGTCAGCGATGTGCCGGCTGGCAGATTGACCTGCCGAACACGAACTTCCAATTCCGTGCGGCTGCTGTGGATTTCGTATTGCGCGTAACCGTTCGGCAGAACGCCGTTGATGGTCGCGCCGCTCAAAGCCGCGAACAAATCGCCGCCGTTCGGCGAAGGCGAAACAGTCGGGCTTGGGGAAACCGTCGGTGAAACGCTCGGACTCGCTGAGGGCGAAACGCTCGGCGAAACTGAAGGCGAAACCGTCGGTGAAGGTGTCGCATTGCCGCCGCTGAATACGCCGTTCAAAATCACCGTTCCGCCGTTTCTGACCTGCACGGTCGAGCCGCCGTTGACCATCGGCACGGCTTGTCCGAGTTCGGTTTTCAATTTGAGTCTGGCGCGCTGATCGGTAATGCTCACCTGTCCGACGGAGTTTCCGTCAACAAAAAAGCTCAAAATCGTGCCGTTCGCCGCGCTCACGTCTTCGGCTTCGATTTCCAGTTCGCGCTGCCCGCTGTCATAAACTTCATACGTCGCGTCGCCGTGCGGGTTGACGCTGCCCGTCGGCGAAACCAGATTCGCCGTTCTCGTTAAAACCACTACGCCGCCCGACGCATTCGCGCTGGCATCAACCATCATTGAAATCGGCAAAATGGATAAAATCACTGCCGCAAACGCCGCGACCAATACATTCAAAACACGCCCATGTTTGAATCTGCTTTCTTTTCGTTTCATTATTTTTACCTTCCTAATTTTCTAATCTCGATTCTCAAAATTTTTGAAGACATTGCGCCTCAAAAATGTTTTTTCAGTTAGACAGTGCGAAACGATTAAAGAAAAAGACATAAGTCGTCGAAATTTTTCAAAACAAAAAGCCGGCATCAATTGACACCGGCTTTCTGGTTGGTTATTTATTTCAAATCGTCACAGTCCGAAATTTTCAAAACCCGCGATACCGGCTGGGGCGGACGGTATCGGGCAGGGCTGAGTGTTCATCACGGCGCACAAAGCCTGACTGCACCTTGATTATGTCTTGCTGCGTGTGCGATCTGCGTTCGTTCGGAGCGTCGAGCAAACTGCGGCGCAACGCCAAACGCCGCCACAATCCGACACCGGTGACGGTCAACAAATACGCCGCCGCTGCTAAAATAACCGCCTGCCAACTCATTCCGCACTTCGCGCAATCGCTTCGCGCCAACCCGAATTTGAATCGAATCGCGGGCGAAAACCAATCTCGCGTTGAATTTTGTCTCCGCCGACCGCGACATCTTCCAGAAACTTTTCCAGCAAAGCGCGTTTAATCGGTGAATTCAATCCGATAATTTGCGCTATATCTTCCGCCGCGCCGACCGCAAAACGAAGCGGAGCGGCGGGCAAATTCAAGCTCGGCGGTTTTTTATCGAGATTCGCGCATATCGCCGCAACGATTTCCCGCAGAGTATGAATCTCGCCGTCGGTGACGTTGTAAATTTCGCCGCCTGCGGATTTTTCCGCCGCTAAAATCGCGGCTTGCGCCGCATCCGATTGATGAACCAATGTTCGCCGGTTGGTGCCGCCGCCGACGAAAAAAAACCTCTCGCGCCGTAACGCTTCGAGCAGCCGCACATAATTCCCCTTCATCCGCGAACCGTACACCGCCGCCAATCGCAAAACCACGCCGAAATTTTCTTGTAAAACCAATTCTTCCGCCGCCGCTTTCGATTCGGCGTAGAACCCTTCCGGCTTTAACCGGCTCGTTTCGTCAAAAACGCTTCCCGCCTGACTTGCGCCATACACATTTATCGTGCTGAAAAAAATAAACTTCTCGACCGAATTGCTGTGCGCCGCCGCGAGCAGTCTGCGAGTTCCTTCGACGTTCGTTTGTTCGTATTCGCTTTTCAAATCAACATTCGGATTATTAACGTGCAGTTTCGCCGCGAGATGAAAAATCCATTCGACATTTTTCGCAGCGGCTTCGATTGCCGTTTCGTCCGCCACGTCGCCGCGCACGATTTCGACCGTTTTGCCAAACAAACTCGGCTCGACATCGCTCCGCGCCAGTATTTTGACGCGGTGATTTTTCGCAATCAACTCGCGCACTAATCCCACGCCGACGACTCCGGTCGCGCCCGTCACCAAACATTTTTTTATTTTTTTACCAGCCGCGATTTTACTCAACGCTTTTCTCTTTTGTCGTTTTGATTGCGCTCGTCAGCATTTTCTGCAATTCCACTTAGTCGGCGAGCATCGAAGCAGTTTGCGAGTCGGTCAAAAAATCGCCGTCGCGCAGCCGCCGCTGCCAAAAATTCGTATCAAAAACCCTTTTATTCGCCGCCTGTCAATGATGCTGAAAATCGGCGGGCGAAACGGCTTGCGCGGCTTCCTCGATATGCGAGCAGATTTCCGTCCCGGAATCCAAACATTTGGGCGACAAAACGTATTCTCTATGCTCGCTGCCCAAATAACGGCACAATTTTACGATTCTCAAAGGAAAAGCATACGACTTGCCGAGCAAAATTTTTTTCTTCATTCACGCCCCGATTATCATTTATCAACTACCTGTGTGCAACTTATAATTTGAATGTTCCAGAGAGTTAAATCCTGTAAAATGATTTTACGCAAAATTATTTACACAGGAGAGTAACTCAATGGAACGAGATATTTCTATCTTTTCTGGTTACTGTTTGGTAGTCGAGATTGTGCAAAAGATTGAAAACAGTTATAAATTTCGGCGGGCGGGCTTTGCGCCAAAACTGACTGAAATCATCACAGTCCGAAATTTTCAAAACCCGCGTTACCTGCTGGCGTTGGCGGTATCGGGCAGGGCTGAGTATTCATCACGGCGCACAAAGCATCAACTCTGTGCAGCCTGATTGCACCTTGATTATATCTTATATCCAGCGACGTTTCTTTTACCTGGTCGAGCAAATCGTGCGGGATTGTCAATTGCGGATATTTAGATTTGACCAAAGCGGCAATGCCCGAAACAATCGGCGCGGACATCGAGGTTCCGCTCCATACGCCGTAGCGTCCGCCCGGCAATGCGCTAACGATATTTTCGCCCGGCGCGGTTACTTCTACCCAAGCTCGGTCGTAAGTTGAAAAACTTGCCAATAAATCATTGCGGGTGCTGGCTCCGACACCCAGCATTCCGTTTAAATCTTCCGCCGCCGGATAAATCGGCGAAGCATTGCCGCCATTTCCCGCGCCTGCCACTATCGCCAATCTATTTGCACCGATTTCGGAAAAAGTCTTTCCATCAGGAGTGGTTCCGACATTGGTGCAGTCAATTAAATCTTTCAAAAGGTCAACATTATCGGGATAACCGAAGCTGATATTGGCAATCTTTGCGCCGTTACTGGTTGCCCAAATTATCGCCTGGGTCACGCGCCAGAGTTCGCCTTCGCCGTTGGAATTCAAAACCCGAAGCGGCATAATCTTCGCGTCCGGCGCAGTCAGCGCGACGATTCCGGCAACGTGCGTGCCGTGTCCGTAAGAAGGATTCTGCCGCAGCACACCGACTTCGCTCGGATTATTGTCATCGTCAACAAAATCGTAACCGGCGACTAATTTTCCCGCGAAAGCCGGATGCGTCAAATCAATTCCCGTATCGAGAACCGCGATAATCACGCCCGCGCCGCGAGAACCCTGCGGCGAATTGTGCGCTTCGCTGAGCCGGATTTTTTCAGGAAACCATTGTTTGGCATAACCTTTCGCGCTGCCGCCGATGCTCCACGAACGTCCGATGCTCCACGAACGTCCGAGCGTCCACGACAAGCCTTCTCTTTCCGCCGCCGATAATTTTCGATTGAGTTCCGGTTTAGTAATCCTCGCGTCGCTCTGCATCGCCGTTACTATTTGCTGAGAGGTTTGACTCGTTTGCAGCACGTCAATCAGCATTCGGTAAGTCGGCGGCGTTCCGACTTGTCCGAGCGGTGTCGGTATTAGCTTGTATTGCGCGGCAACCGCCGCCAGATTCGCCGGCACTCGGAGTTCAAAAATTACTTCGTTCGGAACACAATCGCAATTACTGCTCTGCGCCGACGTTTTTTGTTCGGAACTTCCCGCCAAAAAGAAAAAAACCAGCGTCAAGATCAAACTCGCCCGCCGCCAATTATTTTTGATAAATTTCTTCATTGCTGCCTCTAAAATTACAAATACTTTGTTCGCTTTCCGCACAGTGCTTTTATTTCGCTCATCAAGACACTTCGATAAAATTATTTTCCAATCAACACGAACGGCGACCAAAAATACGGGTGAACTTCGCGCCCGATGAAATTGCACTGGGCAACCTTCAACGCTTGTGAAGCGGTGACACCGCGTTTTAATTCCGTATAAAAATCCTTCATCAATTCGGTCGTCGCCGCGTCGTTGACCGTCCACAAACTTAAAATCAGCGAACTCGCGCCCGCCGCCAGAAATCCTCTGGCAAGTCCCAGAATCTCGTCACCCGCGAAAATTTTGTGAACACCCGTTTCACACGCGCTCAGCGTCACGATTTCCGCCTTCAATTTACGCGAACAGACATCGCGCACCGTAATCCAGCCGTCAGCCAGATGAAGACTCGAAAACAAAGGGTTTTCAGGGCGAAACTGCCCGTGACAGGCGAGATGCAGAACGTCGAACTTTCCGGCGTTTTCCGTAAAAGCCGCAAATGTCGCCTGTTCGCCCGTAAAACTTTTCGCGTCGGCAAAAATCTTTCCCAGATTTTCGATCTCCCGCGTGACCAGCGGAATGCGTTCGTCGGCATAGCCGATCAGCAGAGCATTTTTCAATTTTCGCTGCGGCTTTGACGCTAAAAACTGCCAAACGGTTGCGCCCGGCGCGTAGGTTACTTCGCACGTTTCAATCAAATACTTTTCACCGTCAAACAGCGCGTGAAACGGAACATAATGAAGCGCACCGACCGGAACAATCACTAAATCGCGTCGGTCTAAAAGATTTGCCAGCGGCGCGATCAGCTTCTCAAACAATCTTTGCAAATAAAAATCGGCGCGTCGCTTGAGTTCCGGCATAAACGATTCCAAAACCTTCGCGCCGTAGCGCAAACTTTCAAACTGAAACTGCAAATCTTCGAGCAGCGCGAGAATTTCGCTTTCCGCCGCCAAATCCGCGACAAAATAGATTTTTTGGTCGGTGATGGCAAACGCCGATAAAACGCCGTCGAAATTGACAAATTCCAACAATGCCTTTTGCCTGCCGATCTGCGTTTGCAGTCGCGCAAAATCGAGAAAATTTTGTTCGCCGAATCTCGATTCGCCGGTGCTGGAGATTTGGCGCATCACGTCGGCGATTTGCTTTTCGCGCTTCTTCGCTTCCGTTTGCAGCTTCTCGATTTCCGCTTCGTCGGCGCGATGAACACGACTGTAAAACCAATTTAATTCCTCGCGCAAAATTTCCAACTCTCTGCCTAGTTTCGCGGAGACTTTATTTTGTTCTTCGCCCGCCGACTGAAACTCATTATCGCCCAGACTTTCGACAAGCGAACGCGAACGCGCTTTTTCAACAGTTAAAAACGCTTGCTTAAATTTATTTTCCGCCAGATAAATTTTCGCCAGATGTTCAAACGGCGCGAGCTTATCCGCCAGAAAAGCCATCCGAAACTCTTCCGCCGCGAGTGGTGCGCGAAGCCTTTCAATCAATTTAATCGCTCGCCCAAAATGTTTTTTGGCTCGTTTGTAATCTTTTTCAGAGGCGGCGAGTTTACCGAGCGAGTTTTGCGCCGCTTGTGCCGTGTTCGATTGTTCCTGTTTGATTGATTCGGTGAAAACCTGTTCGAGAAGTTTTTGCGCTTTTGCGCTTTCGCCCAAACTTCGCCGCGCTTCGGCTTGCAGCCAGCGAACGGTCAACAACTGACGTGTATTTTCCGTTTTGTTGAGAAGAGTTTCGGCTGCCTGCGCTAACTTCAAGGCTTTTCGGTAATTTTGTAAGTCGAGTTCGAGTTTCGCTTCATTTAATTTAACTGCCGCCGCGCCGACGTTGTTTTTCTCCAAAAGATAAAGCCGCGCCGCTTTTTTCAATTCCTTGCGTGCCGTGTTCGTTTGATTTAATGCCGCCGCGCCGCGCCCGAAATTTGCCCGCGCACCGGCTTCTTCGCCCTGCAATTTCAGTTTGTGCAATTCGTCCACGACTTTTTCATAAATCGAAACGGCTTCGGCGGTCAGATTTAATTCCAGATAAATGTCGGCGATTTCGAGTTCGGCGATTGCCGTTTGATGCGGCATTTGCAAAGTTTCATATTTCCGTCGAGAGTTCTCCAAAAACTTCAAGGCTTCATCATATTTTCCGCGAAAAAGCGCAAGTTTTCCTCGGCTGGCTTCGATTTCCGCTTCAGTGACAAACATTTTTGCTTCTTTGGCGCGGTTAAATGCCTGCGTGTAAAATTTTTCGGCTTGGCGAAAATTATTAAGTTCAGCGTATGTATTTGCCAAACTATTTTCCGCCATCGTTAGTTCTTCGGTGTTTTTTAGCTTCACGAAACGCCGCATCGCCGCCAGATAATATCTCTCTGTGACAATTTCATTACCTTGCCGCGCCGCCGCATTTCCCAGATTTTTTTCAACTTTACCGGCAGCGAGTTGATCGCCGTAATGTTCAAATATTTTGAGCGAATTTTCCCCGCAATTAATGGCTTCGTCATATTTCCCCAAAAGTGCCAGCGCGTAGAGTTTGCTGACCTGCGTTTGGGCGGCTTCATAATCTTTTCCAAGCGAAAGGAAACTTTTGCTTGCTTCGTCTAATTTTTTGATAGCGGAAGTAAGTTTTCCGCGAGTAATTTCCGCAATTCCGCTAACCCATTCCGAATAGGCTTTGATTGCTTTTTGTGGAGAGAATTGATGGAGATTTTTGAGTGCTTTAGCCGAAGTTTGCGCTTTAGTCGGCTTGCTGGTCCA
This sequence comes from Pyrinomonadaceae bacterium, assembly GCA_026785925.1. Classification (GTDB taxonomy): domain Bacteria; phylum Acidobacteriota; class Blastocatellia; order Pyrinomonadales; family Pyrinomonadaceae. The sequence goes on along the minus strand of JAJAZE010000081.1, from coordinate 393 downwards.
AAATGAGTAGCAAATTTCCTTGACCGCCACGGCGAGTTGCACCAAATCATTTTCAGGAACAGTTTTCAGCAGTTTTGCACGCGCGGATTTACTGTTGGTTTCAATGAGTTTTACGGCTAATTTATGTAAAATCATAGTTGATTGACACTCCACCACCAATTTCAAAGCAAATTGGAAGTGGATTCTAAAGACAAGCACGGCGCAACCGCCCACTTTATGTCTTTACCGCTCTGTCCGAGCAGGAGAATAATTTTGGCACTTAGTTCTACTTTGTCAGATTAAAAATTGTTTTCGCCTGAGAATATCAATTTGCCGAACCCGATGTCTCTGGTGTATCGTTTGCATCAGTATTTTCGGCTCATCCAGCTTGTTTTTTAAGATATTGCCAAGCAT
>JAJAZE010000080.1 GCA_026785925.1 Pyrinomonadaceae bacterium | reverse complement strand
TTTAATGACGCTCGAAGGCATCGGAATTATCACCGACCCGGAATTTAATTTCTTTGAAACGGCGAAACCCTACGCCAAAGAATTTATGTTCAAACGCGAAGGCAAAGATTTACGGAAAATGCTGACCGACAAACTTTTAGGACGCGACACGCCGGACGGCAAAATTGATCTGGACAGAACCTGGAAGTTAGCGAAGATGGCGTTTAAGACAGTTTTCAATACGAATAAATAATCTTGCCTGACGATTTGAAATCTATCTGAAATTGGCGTTAAATCATTTAATTATGAAGTGCGCCAATTTCATTTTTTTGATGTTCCTAATTTCGTTTTTCGTTTTAAACGTGTCCGCTAAAATGACCGACAAAATTAAAATCGCGCACGTCGAAAACGATTTTTCAATTGGCGAACTCGATAATAAATCGTGGAAAAAAGCGAATGATGTTGAGATTAGCAAGTATTGGTCGGGCGAAAATGCGCCGGACGGCAGACATTTTAAGGCGAAACTGCTGTGGTCGAAAACCGCGCTTTACGTTCGATTTGAAGCGAATCAAGCCGAACCGTTGGTTATATCCGACGCGCCTAATCTGAAAAACAAAACGAAAGGTTTGTGGGATCGAGATGTCTGCGAAATTTTTCTCGCGCCGAACAGAGCGGAGTTTCGCAAGTATTTCGAGTTTGAAATTGCGCCGACCGGCGAATGGATTGATTTGGGAATACACCAAAAACCGAACGAACGAATCACCGATTGGGATTATGATTCGGGTATGCAGTCGGCGGCGCGAGTCGAAAAAGATAAAGTTATAATGGCGATTAAAGTCGAGTGGAAAGCGTTCGGCACAACTACTCCGAAAGCGGGCGACATCTGGCTCGGAAACATTCTGCGCTGCGTCGGCGCGGGCGCGACACGCGGCTATCTGACTTGGCAGCCGACTTTAACGAAGGAGCCGAGCTTTCACGTTCCTGAAAAATTCGGCGAGTTTGAATTTATAAAATAATGCAGTCGGCAATTCTCACAATTCTCGCTTTCATCGGAATGGAGATTTTTTCCTATCTGGCGCACCGTTATTTATTTCACGGCATTTTATGGAAAATTCATCAGACGCACCATCAGGCGAACAAGTTTTTCCTCGAACTCAACGACGTTTTTTCTTTGATCTTCGCGCTTGTCTCGGTCGGTTTGATGTTCTCCGGCAATGCCGTCGCTTTTCCGGTCGGCTTAGGTATTGCGATTTACGGTTTTGTCTATTTGATCACGCACGACTTTTTCACGCACCGGCGATTTCTGCCGTTCAAATCAACCAATAAAATTTTGCTGACGATACGCGCCGCGCATCAGCGTCACCATCAAACAATGGAGAAAATTGGCATTGAACCGTTCGGATTATTCGTTTTCGATTACGCGAAATTCGGCGAAAAAATTAACCGCGAAACAACTCGAAGCAAACCGCAGATAACATCGGTTCAGGACAAGAAAAATTAGCCGCCTAAAAACACAAAATTAACAATAAATTAAGAAAAAAATGATTTTTTTGATTTTTTTGCTTTTTTGGGGCTACCTCTTAGCAGTTTTTGGGAAATTAAAACTGACTTTATATTCGCGATT
>JAJAZE010000079.1 GCA_026785925.1 Pyrinomonadaceae bacterium | reverse complement strand
TCAGCCGACAGCGAAAACTGCCGGTGTTTCAAATGATAAAATTTCCGCCGAGATTTTAAGCGGGCAAATTTCGGTGGAAAATTATTTTCCGGCGCAGCTTTTCGACGTGCCGTTTCAGCCTTTCGGATATAAAAGCGTGTTTGCATTTTGAAACTTCTGGTAAAATCAGTTTAGGAAGATAATTTTATGTTGAAAGTAAAAACCGAAAATACAGATGGAAATGTGATTGCAGTAATGTTTCCGGCTGAAACTCTGCAAAGTTTGGGAATCTCCGGCGGCGATGAAATTGACGTAACGGCGACTGAGGACGGTTTGTTTCTGCGTCCAATCTCTCAAAATCATTCGGACATTCAAAGAGCGACCGAAAAAGTTTTCAGCCGTTGGGATAAAGTTTTCGTCGAATTGGCAAAAGGAACGGACGACAAATGATGTTCCCAGATAAATCAGCCGTTCTTGAAATTCAATCAAAGCTTATCGAAAGATACGGCGGCATTCACGGCTTGCGCGATGAGGGCGGATTGGAGTCTGCTTTGAGTGCGGCGGAAAATCGTGCTTATTATGAAGATGCGCCGATAGAAATTCTCGCCGCCACTTACGCTTTTCACTTGTCGCAAGCCCACGCTTTTCTCGACGGCAACAAACGAATTGCCGCCGCTGTCGCCGGTGTTTTTCTCGAATTGAACGGCGCGTGGCTGAAGGCTTCACAAGATGAAATTATCGAATTGTTTCTGGGCATCGCTGCCAGCCGCATTTCGCGCGAGGATGTCGAAAACAAGTTTGCCGAATGGATAATTTTCACGAAAGAAGACGATGCAGAATGATTTATTTAACGGCAGTTGGGAATTAAACGCGCCGAGCGAGACGCTCGACGAAATCAAGCGGGAGATGATTGATAAAGCCAAGTCACTGCCTGAACTGGCAAATCGGTTTTTTGTCTTTTCGCAAGGCGATGTCAACGCGACCATCGCCGTTGTCGGCGAATCGCCGGGTCCGCCGGATTCCGACTCGGAAAAACCGTTTCAAGGTCCGACCGGCGATTTACTAAATCGAATTTTAGCTTCTATCGGACTGAATCGCTCAAATACTTATCTGACCAATATCGTTAAATACATCTCCGCCGGCGACGAACTCACGCCCGAATTGATGAAGTTTTTCACGCCGTTCGTCTGGCGCGAACTCGCCGTCGTCAAGCCGAAAGTCGTCTTGCTATTGGGCAACACGCCGACGAAATCGCTTTTAAATACGAAACAGCCGATTTCTAAAGTGCGGGGCGAATTCCACGAAATCAACGGTTTGAAATTTATGCCGACGTTTAATCCGGCTTATTTGCTGCGCGACCCGACGAAAAAACGCGAAGTTTGGGAAGATATAAAACGAGTGCGCGATTTTTTGAACGAAAAACAAATTTAAGAAAATAAAAATTTTAACAGGATGGACAGGATTTACAGGATAAATCAATTTCTTTTAATCCGGTAAATCCTGTCCATCCTGTTAAATTCATTTGACCCAATTTAAGAATGAAACCAAAAGTTATTTCAACCGAATCAATTTATAAAGGCAAAATTTTTGAAGTTTTGCTCGATTCGATTCGTGAAGGCAAAACCGAATATCAACGCGAAATCGTTTCGCACAACGGCAGCGCGGTGATCGTTCCGGTGTTTGCCGATGAAACCGTCGCGCTCGTCAAACAATACCGTCACGCCGCAAAGAAGTATCTTTGGGAAATTCCTGCCGGTTCGCTGGAAAAAGGTGAAAACCCGGAAGAAGGCGCACGACGCGAACTTGAAGAGGAAATTGGGGTCACTTGCGGAAGGATTGAAAAGTTGGCGGAGTTTTATGTTTCGCCCGGCTTTTTGTCGGAGAAAATGTTTGTTTTTCTGGCAACTAATTTGGCGGAAACCGAGCAGAAATTGGAAGCCGACGAATTGATCGAAGTTAAAAGATTGACGTTTAGAAAAGCGTTTGAAATGATTCGGAAAAGTGAAATCGAAGACGCGAAAACTATTATCGGCTTGATTCTGGCGGGCGCGAAATTCGGATTCAATCTGTAAAGGTTTTTCATTGCTTGACGCTAAAATCTTTTTTCGATATTCTTATCGTTCGCGTTTTGGCGAAAATACTAGACAGTTAAAGACTATTATGAGTACTTATTTTCCGAGTGGAAAGGGTTTGGCGGAAAACCGCAAATGGTTCGTGGTGGACGCGAAAGGCAAAACCGTCGGGCGATTGGCGACTGAAATCGCGCGGATATTAACGGGCAAAAACAATCCGGCATACACGCCGTTTTTGGATATGGGCGATCACGTCGTCGTTATCAACGCGCGTCACGCGATTTTCAAAGGATCGAAAAACGAGCAGAAAGTTTATCGTTATCACACGCTTTATCCGGGCGGACTTCGTGAAACTTCCGTCAAGGATATGTTTGCGACCAAACCTGAGCGCGTTATCGAACTCGCCGTTAAAGGGATGATTCCGAAAACAAAACTCGGCAAAGCGATGGCGAAAAAACTTAAAGTCTACGCCGACGGCGACCATCGTCACGCGGCGCAAAATCCGGCGGCAGTCGAAATCGAAACGACATAAAAAATCGGTTTCAAGTTCCAGGTTCAAAGTTCCAAGTCGGAAACCTGAAACCTGAAACCTGAAACCTGGAACCTAAATTATGGCAGACATTCAGTATTATGGAACGGGGCGCAGAAAAACTTCGACGGCGCGGGTTTATCTTCGTCCGGGCAGCGGCGCGATTAAAATCAATCGCCGCGAATTTGATAACTATTTTCCGAACGAAACTTTGCGGATGATTATTCATCAGCCGCTGCGTTTGACCGACACGACCGGCAAATTCGACATTCTCGTTAATGTCAAAGGCGGCGGAACCGCCGGACAAGCCGGTGCGGTGCGGCACGGAATCACCCGCGCACTGCTCGAATATAACGTGGATTTACGTTCGACTTTGAAAAAAGCCGGACTTATCACCCGCGATCCGCGCAAGAAAGAACGTAAAAAATACGGGCAGAAAGGCGCACGCGCACGATTCCAGTTCTCGAAACGATAATTTTTACAGTTATCAGTTATCAGTCAACAGTTATCATAAATCTTTAAGTGATAACTGTTGACTGATAACTGATAACTGAATAAACCATTGCCGCAAACTTTTGGTTGAACCTTTGATTTGCGGCGAGTATAAAAACCAATAAGTGTTAAGGAGAATTTAATTTTGGCAACAGTAACAATGAAGGAACTGCTCGAAGCGGGCGTTCACTTCGGTCATCAAGTGCGCCGTTGGAATCCGAAGATGAAAGAATACATTTTCGGAGAACGCAACGGCATTTATATTATTGACTTGCAAAAGACGCAGAAACTTTTCCGCGACGCGCTTTCTTACGTTCAGGAAGCCGTCACTGAGCGTCCGAAAATGAAAATCCTGTTTGTCGGCACGAAACGTCAGGCGCAGGAAGCCATTAAGGAAGAAGCCGAACGCTGCGGACAGTATTACATCAATAACCGCTGGCTCGGCGGTTTGATGACCAATTTTCAAACCGTCCAAAAATCGGTCAAGAAAATGCGCGACATCGAAACGATGAAGGAAGACGGTCGTTTTGAAATGCTGACGAAAAAAGAGCGTTTGGAACTCGACCGCGCCCACGCCGGTTTGATGAAAAATTTGGGCGGCATCAAAGATATGAACGGCTTGCCCGATATGCTGTTCGTCATTGACGTTCGCAAAGAAGATATTGCCATCGCCGAAGCCAATCGTTTGAATATCCCGATTGTCGCGGTGGTTGATACGAACTGTTCGCCGGAAGGAATTGACCAGGTGATTCCGGGCAACGACGACGCTTTGCGGGCGATTCGTTTGTTTGCTTCGCGCATCGCCGACGCGATTCTCGAAGGTCAGCAGATTGCGACCGAAGGCGGCGTGGCAGCGGCTGCCGACGGCGAAACACAAACCGAAGGTTCTGAGTCAAGCGACGAAAACGCCGAGCCGTCAATTCAGGTTGCCGACCAATCGGCGGCAACTGCCGAAGCGACGAATCAAGCGGATGAAACGAATACGGCGGGTTCTTTCGTTAAAGACGAAACCGGCGCGTCGGGGCAGCCGACCGAAGTGCGTTCCGAAATTGAAGCCGCCACTTCCGGGACGGTGACGGAAGCGACAGAGCCGAAGCAGGAAGAATCAAACGAAGCGACGGCTCGCTAAACAAACAATTTCATCTTAGAAGCGTAGCTATTTTCGTTTGTTTGAAAACGGGCTGCGCTTTTTTATAAACTAAATATCAAAAAATAATTTACGGAGTTAAATATGGCGGAAATCACAGCAAGTGCGGTAAAATCTCTGCGCGAAAAAACCGGCGCGGGAATGGTGGATTGTAAAAACGCTCTAGTCGAAGCAAACGGAGACGAAGCCCAAGCCGTCGAAATTCTTCGCAAAAAAGGAATGGCGACTGCCGACAAAAAATCCGGTCGTGTAACGGCGGAAGGCGCGGTCGGTTCATATATTCATATGGGCGGAAAAGTCGGCGTGATGGTGGAAATCAATTGCGAAAGCGATTTTGTGGCACGCGGCGAAGAGTTTCAGCAGCTCGTCAAAGACGTGGCGATGCACATCGCGGCGGTTGACCCGAAATATGTCAATCGGACGGAAGTTCCGGCGGACATTCTCGACAAAGAGCGTGAAATTTTAATGGAGCAGTTAAAAAACGACCCGAAAAATGCTAACAAACCCGTCGAGGTTTTGGGCAAAATTATCGAGGGACGCATCGGTAAATACTTCGAGGAATCGGTTTTGCTCGACCAGCCGTTCGTCAAAGACCCCAGCAAAACGGTCGGCGATTTGGTCACGGAAAAAATCTCCTCAATTAAAGAAAACATTTCCGTCCGACGCTTTACGCGCTACAAAATGGGCGAAGGCATCGAGAAGAAAGTCGACGATTTCGCGTCGGAAGTCGCTTCGATGATCGCATAAACCAAACAGTTATCAGTTAACAGTTATCAGTCAACAAAAAACTGATAACTGATAACTGTTAACTGATAACTGATATGAAGCCAGCATACAAACGAGTCTTGCTCAAACTGTCCGGCGAAGCGTTGATGGGCGAGCGAAATTACGGCATTGATACGAATGTCGCCGAAGCGGTCGCTTTGGAAATCAAAGCGATTTACAAACTTAAAGTCGAGATCGCCATTGTCGTCGGCGGCGGCAACATCTTTCGCGGCGTGTCGAAATCGGCTGGCAATATGGATCGTTCGAGCGCGGATTATATCGGTATGCTGGCAACCGTAATGAACGCCGTCGTGCTGCAGGACGCGCTTGAAAAGCTCGACGTTTTCACGCGCGTGATGTCGGCGGTTGATATTCCGCAGCTTGCCGAACCGTTTATTCGCCGCCGCGCGATGCGCCATCTCGAAAAAGGTCGCGTCGTGATTTTCGCCGCCGGAACCGGCAATCCGTTTTTCACGACCGATTCCGCCGCCGCGCTGCGGGCTCTGGAAATCAAAGCCGACATTATCTTAAAAGGCACAAAGGTTGACGGCATTTATACCGCCGATCCGATGACTAACCCGGAAGCAACTAGGTTTGAAAGAATTTCTTATCAGGAAGTTTTGGAAAGGCAGTTGAAGGTGATGGACGCTTCTTCGATCTCGCTTTGTATGGACAATAATCTGCCGATTATGGTTTTTAATATGCGCGAATCGGGCAACATTATGAAAGCGGTCGGCGGCGATTTGACCATCGGAACGCTCGTTTCAGTCGGCGGCAAAGCGCAAAAAGCCACCTAGTTTTTTGATTTTTCGGTAAAATTCAATAACATAAAGTTATGAATGTGCAAACCAACATCAAATCTCCTTCGACCGTTCCGCTGAGACGCGGAAGTGAAATTTTCTATCCCGAATCCGACGGAGAACCGATGGCTGAAACCGACTTTCACGCGAAACTTTTAACTGATTTAAGAATTGCCTTAGAGATATTTTTCGCCGACCGTGAAGACGTTTATGTGACCGGAAACATAATGTTTTATTATGCGGAAGGCGAACCGAAGGAAGTTGTTTCGCCGGACGTAATGGTTTGTTTCGGAATTCCGAAGGGCAATCGTCGAAGCTACAAAACTTGGGAAGAAAACGATGTCGTGCCGTCGGTCGTCATCGAAATCTCATCGCTCGGAACTTGGAAAAAAGACCGTGTTGAAAAACGAATGCTCTACGAAATGCTCGGCGTGAAAGAGTATTTTATCTTCAATCCGCTCGATTTGAAATTAGAATTTCCTTTTCAAGCGTTTCGACTTAAAAACGGCGAATTCGATTCGGTCAAAATTGAAAATCAGCGAGTTAAAAGCGAAGTTTTAGATTTAGAATTAGTCGTCAAAGGCAAAACTTTACGGCTTTATAATCCGGCGACCAACGAATTTTTGAAGACGACCGAAGAACTTGCCGAAACAGTTGGAGAACTCAGCCAAGAGAACAGCGCACTCAAAACTGAAATTGAAAGACTTAAAAAACTTTTGGAAAACAAATAGAAATTAGATTATGAGCGTAGATATTGTATTGCAGGAAGTGAAACCGGACATGGATGCGGTGATCGAGGATTTGAAGCGCAAACTGACTAATGTGCGAACCGGACGCGCGACGGTTGGCATTCTCGATGCCGTGATGGTTGATTATTACGGCGTTCCGACGCAGTTGAAGCAGATGGCTTCGGTCAACGCGCCCGAACCACAGATGTTGACGATTCAGCCGTATGAGTCGGGACAAATTAGTGCGATTGAAAAGGCGATTAACAACGCCAACCTCGGATTTAATCCGTCAAACGACGGCAAAATGATTCGCCTTTCGATTCCGCCGCTCAACGAAGAACGTCGTCGTCAGCTTGCCAAACAGGTTCACGAAATTGCCGAAGAACATAAAATCGCCGTGCGCGGTGTGCGCCACGATGCCAACGATATGGTCAAATCAATGGCGAAGGACAAGGAAATTTCCGAAGACAACGAGCGTTACGGTTTAGATGAAGTGCAGAAATTAACCAATTCTTACACGACGAAAATTGACGAGCTGGCGAAAGCCAAAGAGCAGGAATTGATGAGCGTCTGAGACAGTGGAAGCGGAAAATGGAAGGTGGAAAATTGATTCTTAATTTTCCACCTTCCATTTTCCGTTTTCTATTGAAAATTTATTTCCCCATCACGAAAACATCATCGGCGACGGTTGAATTGACCAAAATATCTTTTGCTTTGAAATTGGCGTAGACGGTTAAATTTCCCGTTTCAAAACGCTGCGCGTATTTTTCAGGAATTTTCACGCCTTCGACCTCGCGCAGTTTGTCAATCTCGACCGCCGTCGTGACGGTTCTGCCGTTCACTTCGTAACTCGCTTCGTAACCTTTGATTTGTCCGGTTTTTTCGTCAACAAAAAAATCCGTGTAAAAACCTTCGGGCGAAGTTATCCGAAAACCGACTTTCTTCTTTTTCGCGTCGGGAAGTGCCGAAACGGTAAAATCTTTTTCTTCGATTTTAGGCAGAAGCGGTAATCCGAGCCGATTGATCGGCGGCAGACTGATTTCGCCGGCGGAAGAATACGTCTGCTGTCCGTCGTAAATTTGTTTGAACTGCACAAACGGCGTGGAAATTTCCAGACGATATTTGTCGCCCGCGTAAGTCATCACAAACGGCGCGGGAAATGTCGTCGAAGGCGAACCGGAAACGTCCGCCGTGCCGATGACGACGAGCGTTTTCATATTCTTAAACTTATCGCCGCCGTGCGCGAGCAGCGCGGCTTTGGCTAATTCGAGCGGCGTTGCCGTCTTTGAAACGACGGTGACAATTTTATCTTTTTCAGACGTTTTTTTATTTTTATCGGCATTATCGGTTTGCGCCGACACGCCGACGGCGCAGATCAACAGCAGCGGTAAAATCGTAGTTGTTTTCATAATTTTCACTTTTAAAAAATTGTTAGTTGACTATTCGGTTTGATACGTTGCAATGCTGGTCGGAGTTTCGTAGCAGCGCACTTTATAAACCTGCACCCGCTCGTCGTCAACCCTTGAAGCGATATATTCGCAAATATATCTGGCTAGATTTTCCGCCGATGGATTTAATTCTTCGTCAAACGGCGGCAGTTCGTTGATGTTGCGATGATCGAGATAATTGACGATTTCGTCCGCCGCCGATTTCAAATCGCCGAAGTCAAGCAGCAGACCGATGTTGTTCAATTCTTCGCCGCGAGCGAAAATCTCGATTTTATAATTGTGTCCGTGCAAATTTTCGCACTTCCCTTTATAGCCGCGCAGTTGGTGCGCGCTGGAAAAGTGGCGTTCAATCATTACTTCGTAAAATGACGGCATATCCGGTAAATTTTATTCCCAAACTTCATCTTCATCATACTCAATTTCGTGTCTTTTCAGAAATTCTCGAAATTCATCTTTGTATGAAACTGTTTGATGAAATTTCTTTTGCTCGGCGATATATTTTTTCTCGAATTCGTCTTCCGAACGGCTGATCGAAAACGCGCCGTAGCCTTCCTGCCAATCGAAATTTTCGATTCTCTTTCGCATAAACTCGACGGTTTTCGTTTTGACGCGATTAACAAGTGCGTCAACCGACCAATCGCGCGATTGTGCGAGAATAATATGAATATATTCAACGCCGCCGCCGATAATCAAAGCGGGCGAATAACATTCGTCGTAGAGAATTTTGGAAATTTTGTCGTAGAGAAGCGGTTCGATTTCTTTTGATATTAAAGACTGCTGATTCTTCGTCGAGAAAATAACGTGAATAAGCATTTGCGAATGATTTATCGGATTCATTTTTATTCGCTTTCGTAACGGCTCAGATAAAGTTTGCCGTCGTAATCAATAATTCCTATTCTCAGATTTTCAAGTCCGCCGCGTCTGCCTAGAACATTGCGGTTAAAATTTTCATCTTCGGCGAAATAAACCATCGCGTCGAATTCGTAATTTTCAATCGTCAATGTAAGCTGATGACCGAAAACGCGAAATGACCCGGTTGCCGTGCCGACTCTGTTTCGCAATCCGGTTTCAACTTCGATGCCGATTTCTTCGCCGTGCTTTCGTTCAAAAACACAAAACGACGCGCCGGTGTCAATTTTCGCTTCAAATGCGATTGAATCTACGCCCAACCGCAATTCGACATCCAGCGAAATTCCGGCTTCGCCCGCTTCGTAGCTGATTAGTTTTTCAAATTCGATGGTATAAGCCATTTTTACCAACCACCCCAAAGTTCTTCGTCCTCGCGGGCGACATACGTCAAAAGCGGTTTTTGTGCGCCGTTTCGCTTTGCCTCCTGGTCGGCTTCACGAATGTTTCTGCCTTGCCCGACGAGTTTCCCGTCTTCCAACGCAACATATTTTCCGGCTACTTCGTCCCGATGTTCCTTGAGCCATTCGATATTCGGACTCGGATTTTTCTTCCCGTTCGATTCGATTTCCTGTTCCTGTTCCTGCAAAAGCCGAAGCAATTCGCGGCGTTCCGCGCTCGTCAGAACGACGGCTTTTTCGACGAGTTCATTTAATACGGCGATTGGCATATTTCCTCAACTAATTCCTACCTGATTTTTAACTAATTCTACAACAATCTTTGAAGTTACATCAGTTCCGGTTTTGACTGCAAAATCTTTTACCGATGAAAGAAAGGATTTAACTTTTCCTTTACTTGGATTTTCGCTTTGAACTTCGACCGCCAAATCATCAACTATTTCGATTGCTTCTTCTCTATCTTCATCCGGCAATGATTGAAATTGATTTTTTAGAATCGCTAGTTGTTTCAAAACCTCCGAAAAGTTTTGCCCGATGTTTTGATTTACGTTTGAAGTATTATTGTTTCCGGTTTGAACTGCACCAACAGAACCATTGAAGTTTTGGATTACAGTTGTTGAAAAGTGTTCTGTTGCTTGTGTTGGAGTTACGATAGACTTTTCTATTTCTATAATTGCTCGATGAGAAAGGGTGACATCCAAACCTGACGTATTCATACCGAAAAAGCCTTCTTCTGTAAAATAATGATAGACTTCATTAGTTTCCTCAAAATTAAATCCAATTGAACCTGCAATTACTCTTACGTTAGCTTCATTGTTTGGTGAGCCATTTACCGTTTTCCAAAGTTCGAGAATAAATTGATAGCGACGTTCTTGCTTTTGAAGAACTGTATTTTTATTTTCAATCATAAGTTAAATATCTGATGTTACGCAAAAATGCGGCTCTGCCGCCCGATGTGCGGAAAGGCTTCGCCTTTCCGTTAAGTTTCTCCTAATTTTAGCGAGGCTGCGCCTCACGGTGGCGGCACAGCCGCAAAATTTCAGAGAGCAGCGACCGGAAAGGCGAAGCCTTTCCGCAGATCGGCGGGCAAAGCCCGAAAAAACATTCGCTGCGTAACATCAGTTAAATATATCAGCCACATCTTTCAAATCGCTCGTAACTCTAGTGCGCGGCAGAGAGTTTATAAAATCTTTGCCGTAACCTTTCGTCTTCAAACGCGGGTCTAGTAAAGCGATGACACCTTTATCGGTCGCGCTTCTGATTAAGCGTCCGATTCCCTGTTTCAGCGTGATGACTGCCTGCGGAACGGAATAATCGAAAAACGATTTGCCGCCGTTGTCGTCTATAAATCGGGTGCGGGCGGCGACAATCGGGTCGGTCGGGACGGCGAACGGGAGTTTGTCTATGATGACGCAGGAAAGCTGTTCGCCCTGCACGTCAACGCCTTGCCAGAAACTCGAAGTGGCGAACAAAACGGCGTTCGGCGTTTTGCGGAAGCGTTCCAAAAGTCCGGCTTTCGACATCGAACCCTGCACGAAACACGGGAAATTGACGCGCATCGAAACCAATTCAAAGAGTTGATTCATCGCCGAATTGCTGGTTGATAAAACGAAGGCGCGTCCGTTGGTGATGTTCAATAGCTTGATGATTTCGTTCGCCGCCATCTGGTTGAATTCGGGCGAGCGCGGTTCGGGCATCGCTTTCGGCAGATAAATTATCGCCTGTTTTTGATAATCGAACGACGACGGCGCGAGCAAGGTATCGGTTTTTGAATTGTCCAAACCCAGACGGTCTTTGATGAAATTGAATTTGCCGTTGGTCGAAAGCGTCGCCGAAGTCATCACGATGGTTTCTAATTTATCGAAAAGTTTTTCCTGCAAAAGTTTCGAGACATCAATCGGCGAAGCGCGTAAAAACATTCCTCTGCCGCGACGTTCAAGCCAATAAACGTAATTTTTCTCGGATTGCGAACAGACGAAATCCAAATCGAATCTCGTTTGACGAACGCGGCGCACCAAACTTTCGGCTTCGGTCATTTTTTCGGCGTAGACATCAATCGCGCTTTCCAATCTTTCGAGCGCGGAATCAAGGGCGAAATACGCTTCGCCCAACGCGGTCGGCTGAATTTCGCCGCTCGTCATCTTTTGGGCAAAAGCGTTCGGCGCAAGCGGAAAACGTCCGTCCTGCGTTCGCCCCTGAATAAATCGCGTCCAGAATTGATCGGCGAGTCCGATGATCTGCGCTGAAAGTTTGGTTAAGCTGCGGGTCGCAATCGCGTCGGTAATCGGCAGATTGTCGGCATCGCGGACGAGTTCGTCAATTTGAAAAGTCGAAACCTGAAAGCCGAAATAGTCGGCGGCGATGTCTTCGATTAAATGCGCTTCGTCAAAAATCACGGCGGAATAATCCGGCAGAACGCGCCCGTATTCGTTGCCGCGAATGTTCAAATCAGCAAAGAAAAGATGATGATTGACAATGACAATATCAGCTTCTTCGGCTCGCGCCCGCATTCGGGTGATGTAACACGGCTCGAAATCCGGGCATTTCTGACCGAGACAAGTTTCCGATTTGGCGTTGATTCTGCCCCAGAACGAAAGGTTTTCCGGCAGATTTGTCAGTTCGGCGCGGTCGCCGGTTTTCGATTCACGCGCCCAATGCCGGATTTCCTCGAAATAATCCATCTCGTCCAAGCCTTCGAGAATCGGCTGATTTTCCGCTTTGCCGATGCGGTAAAGACAGGCGTAATTTGAACGCCCTTTCATATTCGCCGCCGTAAATTTCTTCGGCAAAACCTTTTGCAGAAACGGGATGTCTTTTTCCATCAGTTGTTCCTGCAAATTTTTTGTTCCCGTCGAGATGATGATTCGTTTTTTCTGTCCGAGCGCGGCGGCGATTGCCGGAACGAGATAGGCGAGCGTTTTGCCCGTTCCCGTTCCCGCTTCGACGATTAAGTGTTTTTTTTCTTCAAACGCCTTTAACACGGCTTCCGCCATTTTGATTTGACCGTGCCGGTATTCGTAATCTTTGTGATATTTGGCGATGAGTCCGCCTTTGCCGAAAATTTCTTCCAATGTAATTTGCTTCCTTATTTTTAATAATCATTATATCAAACTGCGGCTGAAAATTAGTTTATAAACTCGACGGTTAGCTTTGACAGTTAATTGATTTCCGGCAGAAATTCTTTCCGCGATTTGACCGAAACGGCATTTTTTGTAAAAATAGTTCGTTCACACCAAAAAGTTTTACAATAACTTAACCATTTATTCGCATTAATTTTTTATCCGGTTGATTTTGTTTGATGAAGAATCGCCGCAAATTGCTTTATAAATTTGTCTGGAATTCGATAAACTGCATCAGCAAAAGAAACGTCGTTATAATCCAACAATTTCAGTTTTTAAGGAGAATCCGAATAATGAAAAAAACCGCCAATGCGGAAAACCGTCGCAGTCTTTTGATTGCGCTTGTCTTTTTTGGCTTAATCGCGGCTGTCGCTTTTTTGCCTTCGATATTTAGTTCAGGTGACGGAAAGGCGCAGCAAAAATTTCAAAGTCAACCGGCTTTTGAAAACTACGATATTCGCACGGATAAAAATGCCGCCGAAACTTTGATGAATTTTCGTCAAACGGCGGGCAGAGACGCAGTGACGATTGCCGATGCCCGCGATAAATTCGTCGCCGGTGAAAACCAACTTCGTCAAAGCGTTCCGACTTTGAAAATCGAATACAACAACGAATTGGGCAATCCGGGATTGATTGCGCCCGACGTTTTGCAGGGACGCGCTTTTCTGACTTCGCCTTCCAACGCGAAACATTCGGAAATATTGCGCGGTTTTCTCCAAACCAACAATAATTTGATCGGAATGACCGCCGAGCAAATTAACAAACTCCGAATGACCGCCGATTACACTAATCCGAACGGCGAGCTTTCATTTGTCAGTTTTGAACAATTCATTGACGGAATTCCGGTTTTCCGCGCTGAAATCAGAGCCGGTTTTAACAAGGAAGGCGCAATGTTTCGGGTTATCAACAACTCGGCACCGGAACTCGTGGACGATAATTTGTCGAGAGAATTCGCCAATCCGGCAGAGGCGATTGTTCGCGCTTCGGGTTATCTCAATCACACTTTGAAGGAAACGACGCGCAACAATGCAGCTTCGACCGATTTAAAAGTCGTTTTCGGCAACGGCGATTGGGCGACAACGGCGGAAAAAATGTATTTCCCGACGGAAATCGGCGTGGCGCGCGCCGCGTGGCGTGTTTTGATTTGGGAATTAAGCTCTGCTTATTACGTTATCGTTGACGCGGAAACGGGCGCAATGCTCTACCGTGAAAACATTACACACGATCAGACGCAAGCGGCGACCTACAACGTCTATGCGAACACGACAAGCGTCTTGAAATCAATGGCGAATCCCGCGCCGCTCGCCGCGCCCGGTTTGCTCGACCCGGCGTTGGGAACGCAGGGAACGCTGCAGCCGCGCACCAACGTGACATTGATTGGTAACGAAGCACCGTATACTTTTAATAATCTCGGCTGGATGACCGACGGCTTGAACGGCGTGAACGGTCGCACGGACGGCAACAACGTCGAAGCCGGAATTGACCGTGACGGCACGAACGGCGTAGACGCGCCGGTTTTGGGAACTAATCGGGTGTTTAACTTCGATTATACGCCGGCTGCCGGAGCGAATAACGGACCCGGCGATTCGCCGCTGCTCGTTCCTTATCAAAACGGTGTCGGTGTCAACCTTTTCTATGTTTCCAATCGCTTTCACGATGAAACTTACCGGCTCGGCTTTACCGAAGCGGCGAGAAATTTCCAAACAGATAACTTCGGACGCGGCGGTGTCGGCAACGACCGCGTTTCAGCCGAAGCGCAGGATTCTTCCGGCACCAACAACGCTAATTTTTCGACTCCGGCGGACGGCGGGCGCGGCAGAATGCAGATGTATCTGTGGACTCCGCCAAATCCTGACCGCGACGGCGATTTGGACGCGGAAATTATCGTTCACGAATTGACGCACGGACTTTTCGGACGACTGCACATCAGTGTCGGCGGCACGCAAGCCGGACAGATGAACGAAGGCAACTCGGATTTCTTCGCCCACGTTTTGTTAAGCAATTTTAGCGAACCGATTAACGGCGTTTTCGTCACCGGCTCCTATTCGACGCTCGGTTTGCGGACAACCGTCTTCGGCGGAAATGCCAATTATTATTACGGAATCCGACGTTTTCCGAAAGCCGTGATTGCCTTCACGGGCGGACCGAACAATCGTCCGCATAACCCGCTGACTTTCGCCGACATTGACCCGGCGCGAATGAATTTGACGGACGGCGCGTTTGCGCCGGCGTTTGCCGGTTCAGCGACGCAGGTTCACGACGGCGGCGAAATCTGGAGCAGTATGCTCTGGGAAGTTCGCGCTAAACTCGTGCAGCGGCTCGGCGCGGAAGCCGGTAACAAGAAAGTATTGCAGTTGGTGATGGACGGAATGAAAGTTTCTCCGGCAAATCCGACGATGATTGCCGAACGCAACGCGATTATCGCGGCGGCGCAAGCCAACGGTAACGGCAGCGATGTCGCCGACATCTGGGCTGGTTTCGCCATTCGCGGAATGGGCTTTAGCGCGACCAATCCGACCGGCAACACCGTGACGGAAAGTTTCGATTTGCCGAATGCTGCACTGTCGGCAACCGGCTTTGCAGTTTCCGATCCGGCTCCGGGCGGCGATAACGACGGCTTTGCCGAACCGGGCGAAACTGTTCAATTAACGATTCCGGTTTCCAACAACACCGGCAACACCGTCAACAATGTAGTTGCCAGCGTGACCGGCGGCGGAACTGCCAATTACGGAAATTTAACGAACGGTCAAACCGTTACCCGTCAAATTTCCTACACGGTTCCGGCGAATGCCGCTTGCGGCAGTTTGCATTCAGTTTCGATAACCGTCAGCAGCAGTCTCGGAGCGCAGGCGGCGCAAACTCGCTCGTTCCAACTCGGCGCGCCGAACTTCAGCGGCACGGCGCAGAATTTTGACGCGGTGACGGCTCCGGCTCTGCCGACCGGCTGGTCGCAGACTAACAGCGGGTCGAATACGGGTTGGTTAACCAGCACGGTTTTGGTCGGCAGTGCGCCGAATGCCGCTTTCACTCCGGCACTGGCAACCGCCGGACAAGCGAATTTGGACGCGACGGCGAATATCACATCGGCTTCCGCGCAATTAGCTTTCAAAAATTTCTACAACACCGAAAGCACTTTTGACGGAATGATTCTGGAAATCCAGATGGGCGGCGGCGCATTTCAGGAAATCGTGCTTGCTGGCGGCAGTTTTGTCAGCGGCGGTTACAATGTGGCGATGAGCGCGTCGAGTCCATTCGGGGCGCGTCAAGCGTGGTCGGGCAGTTCGACGACGTTTGTCAATGTGGTGGTCAATTTACCGGCGGCGGCAAATGGGCAGATTGTCAATTTGCGCTGGCGCGCGGCGACCGATGCCAGCGTCGCGGCGGCGGGAACACCGGGACATCATATTGATGATGTCGCATTAACCGGCGGCGCGTTTTTAAGCGGTTATCAATGTTCGCCGACGGTGGCGGTCAGCAAAGCGCGGGCGGACTTTGACGGCGACGGCAGAACCGATTTGTCGGTTTTCCGTCCGAGTGAAGGAAACTGGTATCTGAACCGCAGCACCGCCGGTTTAACGGCTGTCAACTTCGGTGTTTCAAGCGATAGATTAGTTCCGGGCGATTACGACGGCGACGGCAAAACCGATGTCGCGGTAGCGCGTCCGAACGCCGGCAACACCGCTTTGTTATTCTTCGTTCTGAACAGCGGAAACTCGACTTCGACCACTTCGCAGTGGGGTTTGCCGACCGACATTCCGGTCGGCGGCGATTACAACGGCGACGGTAAAGCCGATGTTGCCGTTTTCCGTCCGTCCAACGGCTTCTGGTACGTTTTGCAGAGCGGCGGCGGCTTTACGGCAACGCAGTTCGGTCAGAACGGCGACGTTCCGGTGGCAGGTGACTACAACGGTGACGGCAAAACCGATTTCGCGGTTTTCCGACCGGCAAATTCATTCTGGTATGTAGCGCGTCCGACCGGCGTTGCGGCGCAGAATTTCGACGCGCAGCAGTTTGGACTTTCAACCGACAAACTCGTTCCGGCGGATTACGACGGCGACGGGAAAACCGACATCGCGGTTTATCGCAGCGGAATCTGGTATTTGTTGAGAAGTCAGTTAGGCGGCACGGCGGTTCAGTTCGGCAATGCAACCGATATTCCGACACCGGGCGATTACGACGGCGACGGCAAATCCGACATCGCCGTTTATCGCGGCGGAACGTGGATTGTCAATCGCACGACGGCGGGATTGTTGACGGCTCCGTTCGGAACTGCCGGCGATGCGCCGATTCCCAAACAGTATATTCCGTAAGATTTTCAAGCGGAATGAAATAGACGAGGCGGTGCGGGAAACATTTCCGCACCGCCTTTTTAATTGACCGGTCGCTTTCCATTTTGCTATTTTTAACTTTAAGAAGTTTAATTCGGCATAAAATTTAACATCGTATTTATTGCCTTTAAGTTAATAAAATTTTAAAATCTCGTTTAATATGAATCCCGTCGCTCAAAAAACTGCTCCGGCAAAATCAAAAAAAACAATTTTACTTGATGACCCGCGTTATCTTTTGAACCGCGAACTCAGTTGGCTGGAATTTAACCGCCGCGTTCTGGACGAAGCGTTGGACGAAACAACGCCTTTGCTCGAACGGCTCAAGTTTCTTTCGATTTTTTCGACCAATCTCGACGAATTTTTTATGATTCGCGTGTCGGGTTTAAAAGAGCAGGTTGCCGAAGGCATACGCGGAACTTCGCCCGACGGAATGACGGCGTTAGAGCAGTTGCTCGAAATCCGCGAACGAGTGCTGCCGATGCTCGCCGATCAGATAAACTGTCTGAACAAAAGCGTTCTGCCGCAGCTTGCCGACGCGGGCATCAATATCGTCTCGCACAAAGATTTGCACGGCGACGAGAAAAAGAAACTGGAAAAATATTTTCTGAAAAACATTTTTCCCGTTCTCACACCGCAAGCCGTTGATGTCAGCCATCCGTTTCCATATGTGTCGAATTTGAGTTTGAATTTGGGTTTGAACGTCGAACCCGACAAAAGTTTCGATCACGGCAAATTAACGTATCTTTACAATCGCAATCGGTTCGTGCGGCTCAAACTGCCGCCGAACATTCCGCGCCTGATTCCGATTCACGATGAAAAGAAGACCGATTACACGCTGCTCGGCGAAATCGTCGCGGCGAACGTCGGTTATCTGTTTCCGAACATGGAGCCGAACAAAGCGCATCTGTTTCGGCTGACGCGCGATGCCGACATCGAACTGCGCGTTGACGAAGCGAGCGATATTCTCCGCACGATGGAGCGCGAACTGCATCACCAAAAGCGTTTCAGCTTTCCCGTTCGTCTGGAGATCACACCTTCGATGCCCGACAAAATGGTCGGCTATTTAACCGATTCAATCGGTTTGACCGAGCGCGATGTCTATCGAATTGACGGTTTTCTAAACATTCCCGATCTGATGTCGCTTTATTCTCTGGAGCGGCGCGACTTAAAAGACAAGCCGATTACCTATTCGATTCCGAAGGCGATCAAACAATCGGAAAACATTTTCGATGTGATAAAAAAGCAGGACGTGCTGCTGCATCATCCGTTCACGGCTTACAGCACGGTCACGGATTTTATTGATGCGGCGGCGGAAGACGAAAACGTCCGCGCCATCAAAATCTGTCTTTACCGTACGGGCAAAGATTCGCCGATTGTCAAATCTTTAATCAATGCCAGTCAGAACGGCAAACAGGTTGCCGCGCTCGTCGAACTCAAAGCCCGCTTTGATGAAGAAAACAATATCGAATGGGCGCGGCGTTTGGAAAACGAAGGCGTTCACGTTATTTACGGAATGCGCGGGCTGAAAACGCACTCGAAGGTGACGCTCGTCGTGCGCTACGAAAAAGACAAACTGCGCCGCTACGTCCATCTCGCCACCGGCAATTACAACCCGACGACTTCGCGGATTTATACCGATTTGGGATTGCTCACCGCCGACGAGGAAATCGGTAAAGACGCGAGCGATTTGTTTAATTTTCTGACCGGCTATTCGTTCAAAAACGATTATAATTCGCTGCTGGTCGCGCCGATCAATATGCGCGAAAAGATGCTGGAATTTATCGAGCGCGAAATCGAACATCAGAAAAGCGATCATAAAAACGGTCGCATTCTGGCAAAAATCAACAGTCTAACCGACGATAAAATTATTCGCGCCCTGTATCGCGCTTCGCAGGCGGGCGTGAAAATTGACTTAATCGTGCGCGGCATCTGCGTTCTGCGTCCCGGAATTGAAGGACTTTCGGAAAACATTCGCGTTATCTCCATCGTCGGCAGATTTCTCGAACACAGCCGCATTTTTTATTTTGGCAACGGCGGCAGCGCGGAAATTTACACGGGCAGTGCCGATTGGATGCACCGCAATCTCGACCGCCGCGTCGAAGCCATCGCGCCGATCAAAGACCCCGAACTCCGGCGGTATATCAAAGAGGAAATTCTCGACATATACCTCCAGGATAACGTCAACACGCAGATTTTAAACGCCGACGGCACTTATCAAAAAATCACGTCCGACGCGAAGAAAAAACTGTTCGATTCGCAAATGTATTTCGTCGGCAAAGACATTTAAGAGCAATTAAATCGCCAGGATTCAATAGACATTATCGGAAATAAAACATTCTTTGATTATTAGGATAACGAGAATTTTTTGCCCGCGAAAAGGCGCGAAAAAGCGCGAGATTCGTCTGAATTATCAAATCGAGCGCGAAAGTTTTTCCGAAATATCTTTTTTTCGCGCTCTTTCGCGTCCTTTCGCGGGCAAATCTCTTATTTCCAATAATGTCTATTGAATACCTCGTTCAGGATTTCAGCGGAAACGTCAATTTTTTGAAGAATTATTGGAAGTTTGGCGAAGATCGGTGATTACATTTTTTTATTTTTTTGTCAGTTAAGTCTTCAGGTGGAAAGTTCAAGCGAAAGGTTTTATACTTGCCTGACGAAAAACAAAGTAAAATTCAGCAGCCGAACCAGTTATAAAGTTAGGAATTAAACTTTCGCCGAAAAGATTTTCCATCGGTGTTTTCGATTCACGGCAAATTTTAATTTTTCTCAACCACCGACAGTGCAGCGTTTTAAACGGCAATCTCTCCAAACTTTGGTTTTCAACTGCTCGGGCTGAATCGGAAAGGTTTTCACTGTTATTGTA
>JAJAZE010000078.1 GCA_026785925.1 Pyrinomonadaceae bacterium | reverse complement strand
GGATTATCAACCGCAGGCGACCGCGCAGATTCGCGCCGCGACTAACCTGCGGTTATCGCCCGAACAGCGCGACGATAATATCTTAGTCAAACTCGACAATCTTTCGGTTTTTGAGATAGTTTCCTGGCGGTTCGTGCCGAAATCGCAGGACGCTCTGGACATTGACAACGCCAAAAAAGGCGAGCAGAAACCGACCAAAGGCAGAACAAGAAACGCCGAAATCGAAGCCGCGAAGGAAGCTAACGAACCTGAAAAGATTGAGGAAAAATACGATATTTGGTATAAAGTGCGGCTCGATCCGTCGGTTTCGCCCGCGCCCGCCGGTTGGATTTTCGGCAGACAAGTCGAGCTTCAGATTCCGAGCGATATTGTTTTCTACCAGCAGAACAACAAAAAATACGTTTCCTGGCATCGTCTGGATAATATTGACGCAAACGACAAATCTTTGGCGAAAAACAATACCGATGCGGCAAAAACTTCAAAACCGGGAAGCTGGGTGATTTTATCGAGAAGCAATCTCGTCAAAGCGCAGGACGGCATCGAGCCTGATTACGACGGAATCGTTGTGCTTGCCTACGACAAATATAACGAAGAGCATTACACGGCGTATCGAAACAACGAGGTTTGGGGAACTTTGCCGCTCAAAATTGAAGGCACGGGCGATAACAAAACTTTCGTTTTAGAGCTCCGCAGCGTCGCCGGACAAATGGAAGAGAAAAGATTCGTGACCTTCAAAGACCCGAAAGGACGCTTAAAAATTACCGTGCCGGAAGGCATTGCGACGGTTAAATAGTCCAGAGTCTAGAGTCAAGAATATTTGGACTCTGGACTGTGGACTCTGGACTTATAAAAAAATGAACGAAGATATTGATTTGGAGAATCCGTTTCCCGAACCTTTCGAGTTGGAAATTACCGATTCGCTCGACCTTCACGCTTTTGCGCCGCGCGATGTCAAATCGGTGGTCGAAACTTATCTGTCGGAAGCGTATCAGAAAGGCTTTAAAATCGTGCGGTTAATTCACGGCAAAGGAATCGGTGTGCAGCGCGAGACGGTGAGAAAAGTTTTGGCGGAAACGGATTTTGTCAAATCATTCAAAAACGCACCGGAATTTTCGAGCGGTTCGGGCGCGACCATCGCCGAATTTAAATAGATTTAGCGGTCTTCAATGACATCCGCCCAAACTTCTTCTTCCTCAACTTCGTCGAACATACTTTCCAAAACTTCATTTTGTTGGGCGATTTGCTGCTCGGATTCGCTGAGGCGTTTTGTCACCTGTCTTGAGTGACGTTCGAGTTCGTAAATCCGCTTTTTCTGTTCCTGACTCATTCGCTCAAGATAAATCATATAGAAAAACTGCAAACCGGCGACACCGGCTAAGGAAAGCGAAAGACCGATTAAGACATACAACATCATAATTTTATTGGAACGAATGAGAAGTCGGAAATGAGAGTCGAGAGGCAAAAAATTTGCCTGCTTCGCGCTCTTCACTTTTCACTTCTCTTTCATCTCTTGCCCTTATTTTCCGTGATTATACCTTTACAAACCGCAAAGGAAAAGCCAAAATTTCAATATCAACAAACATTGGAGAAAATAAATGAAGGAAAGCAAAGATAATTTGAATGCGTCGCCGTTAGCACTCGATAGACGTGAATTTCTCGTGACCTCCGTTCTCGCCGCCGGTG
>JAJAZE010000077.1 GCA_026785925.1 Pyrinomonadaceae bacterium | reverse complement strand
CTAAAACAATTAAACTGCCGAACAGATAATTCAATTTCCAGATGCGAAGCGTCCGCGCCTCGAACGCCAGATTAACGACGAGCGAAAACATTCCCATCAAACAAAAATGTCCGATTTTATCGCCGAACGGCAAGTTTCTGATAAACGTGAAAAGAAACTGCGTTTGGCGAACGTCTGCCAAAACGACGATGCCCACGAGAATAAAAATGTAAATCGCGGCGATTTTTTTTATTTCTCGCGGACATTCGGATTCAAGTGAGAAATGAGAGATGACAAATTTATTAGTTGTCATCTCTTACTTCTCACTTTTCACTTCTCACTTCACATTTCTCGTTTAGTTAGCTGCTTTGGCAGCGATACCGTCAATCAAACTGTCGAGCGGCGTGTATTCGAGATTTTGCGAAGTTGCGACCGCTTCGTAAGTCAGTTTTCCGGCGTAGGTATTAACTCCTTCCGCCAAACCTTTGTCGTCCTGAATCGCTTTTTCAAAGCCTTTGTTCGCCAACGCCAGCGCGTAAGGAAGAGTCGCATTGGTCAGCGCAAAAGTTGAAGTGCGCGGAACTGCGCCCGGCATATTCGCCACGCAGTAGTGCAGAACGCCTTCCTCGTAAAACGTCGGATTCGAGTGCGTCGTGGCGTGCGTCGTTTCAAAACAGCCGCCCTGGTCAACCGCCACGTCAACTAAAACCGCGCCCTTCGGAATATCTTTTAACATCGCCCGCGTCAGTAGTTTCGGAGCCGCCGCGCCGACGACTAAAACGCCGCCGATCACTAAATCGGCGTGTGAAATCGCTTCGTGAATCGCATATGGGCTTGACGCGAGCGTTTGCACCTTCGACAAAAATATGTCGTCGAGTTGGCGCAGACGGTCGAGATTGATGTCAATAATCGTGACTTTCGCGCCTAAACCGACCGCCATTTTCGCCGCTTCCGTGCCGACCACGCCGCCGCCGATGATAACGACGTTCGCCGCCGGAACGCCCGGAACGCCGCCGAGCAAAATACCGCGCCCGCCGTTCATTTTCTCCAAAAACGTCGCGCCGACCTGCACCGCCATTCTGCCCGCGACTTCCGACATCGGAGTAAGGAGCGGCAGTGTGCCTTTCTTGTCGGTGATGGTTTCATACGCCACGCCGGTTACTTTGCGTTCGAGCAGTTGCTTTGTCAATTCAAATTCCGGCGCAAGATGCAGGTAAGTGAACAGCAATTGATTTTCGCGCATTCGCGGATATTCGGGCGCGACCGGCTCTTTGACTTTGACGATCATTTCTCCGGTCTGCCAGATTTCATCAGCAGTGTCGAGCATTTTTCCGCCCGCCGAAATGTATTGCTCGTCCGAGAAACCCGAACCGTCGCCCGCCGTTTTCTGCACGAAAACATCGTGTCCCGCGCCCGTCAGGGCGTTTACGCCCGCCGGTGTCAGCCCGACGCGGTATTCGTTATCTTTAATTTCCTTCGGTAATCCGATTTTCATTTTTAATCTCCAGAATGTGTTTTATAAATTTTGAGTAATTATAATTTTACGCCGTTTGCGCGAATTTCAAAAACGGCGCGGGTGAAAACAAAGTTGAAATCTACAAAATTTAAACCTTCACCTCGTCAATCTACGCTTTTTGCAGTTTGCCGGAAAAGTAAATTTACGGCTCAATCATAAAGCCAGCCTGAGTAAAATGTTTATCAAAGGTCAAAGTCGTCTCCAAATCTTTTGACTTCATTAAAGCAAATGAAATGCAATCAGTCAGCGAATATCGCTTGTCTTGATATTTTTGAAACATTGTCCAACCTTCAAAAAAAGAGACTTTCGTCAACGTGGACGAGTTCGATGGTTGGACTGAGAAAAAGATTTTCGCCGACTTCGACGGCTTTTTCGTGATGATTGCGGCTGTTCAAATATGTAATTGTCTCGTCAAAAATGTAGGAAGTAGTCACGATAGCGAATGAAGTTTCGACCAAATCTTGCCAGTGCCTTAAAGCCGCTTCGTGATTTTGGTCGTCGCTCAACTCCAACGCCAACCAGTAACTCGTGTCCGCAAAATAAGTTTTCATTTGCCGTAAATATATTCGTCGTGATTTTCCGAAGCGTCGGATACGTCATCGCTCACCGGATTTCTGCCGAAACGCAAAATCGGGTCTTCGCCGGAAAGCGGAATCACGAGAATATAATTTTTCTCCCGGCGAATTTCCACTTCCTTCGCGCCGCCAAAAAATTGTTTCGGGATATTTATTCCTTGTTCGGTTACATCTGTTTTCATAGCTAAATTTCAACTTCATCAATCTGCGCTTTTTGCAGTTTGCCCGAATAATCTATGTAGAGCGATTTCCATTCGGTGAAAATATCCAGAACCTGCGTTCCGGCTTCGCGGTGTCCGTTGCCCGTTCCTTTTGTGCCGCCGAACGGCAGGTGGACTTCCGCGCCGATGGTTGCCGAATTGACGTAGCAGATTCCGGTGTAAAGTTCCTGCATCGCGTAAAAAGACTGGTTGACATCCTGCGTGTAAATCGCCGACGACAAGCCGTATTTGGAATCGTTCACGATGTCAATCGCTTCGTCCAAAGTCGAAAACGAAATTACCGACGTGACGGGTCCGAAAATTTCTTCCTGCCCGACGCGGTGATTGCGGTCAACGTCGGTAAAAACGGTCGGTTCGATGAAATAACCTTTTTTGTAATCGCCTTTCGTCAAACGATTGCCGCCGCAGGCGAGCGTCGCTTTGTCTTCGTTCACGCCGATTTCGATGTAGCTTAAAATCTTTTCCATCGCCGCTGCGTTAATCACTGGACCGACTTCGGTTTGTTTGTCCAAACCGTTGCCGACCTTTAATTTTTTCACTCGTTCGACTAACTTTTCCGTAAACTTTTTATAAACTTTTTCGTGAACGACTAATCTCGAAGAAGCCGTGCATCGCTGCCCGGAAGTTCCGAACGCGCCCCACAAAGAACCTTCGACGGCGTTGTCGAGGTCGGCATCGTCCATTACGATAATCGCGTTTTTGCCGCCCATTTCCAGCGAGACGATTTTGTTTTGCCGGGCGCAGACTTCGGCGATGATTCTGCCCGTGTCGGTCGAGCCGGTGAACGAAATCAATCGCACGTCGCGGTGATTGACCAACGCTTCGCCCGGTTCGGAATAGCCGTTGACGACGTTGACGACACCTTTTGGAATTCCGGCTGCTTCGCACGATTTGACGAGATTAATCGTCGAAAGCGGCACGTCTTCGCCGGATTTAATCACGACCGTATTTCCGCAAACCAAAGCCGGAATCAATTTCCAGCTTGGTATCGCCATCGGAAAATTGAACGGCGTAATCAACCCGCAGATGCCGACCGGCTGCCGAACGCACATCGCAAATTTGTTCGGCATCTCCGCCGGAGTCGTAAAGCCGTGCAGCCTTCGCCCTTCGCCCGCCGTGTAGTAGGTGCAGTCAATCGCTTCCTGGACATCGCCGCCTGCCTCCTTCAAAACCTTGCCCATTTCCCTGGTCATCTGGCGCGTGAATTCGTCTTTGTTATCGCGCAGAATTTCGCCCAAACGAAACAGGATTTCGGCGCGTTTCGGCGCGGGCGTTCTACGCCATTTCGTCGCCGCGTTTTTCGCCGCCGCGACCGCTTTGTCAACGTCTTCGGCGTTCGATTTCGGGAAACGCCCGACGACATCGGAAGTGTCCGCCGGATTCAAATTTTCAAAATACTCGCCCGACGCGCTTTTGATCCATTCGCCGCCGATGTAATTTTGATATTTTTCGGTTTTGTTTTTACTCGATTTGGTTTGTTTCTTCGCTGCTTTTGTTTTTGCCATAACTTCGGTTATCAGTTATCAGTTATCAGTTATCAGTTATCAATTTTGTTCGATGATAACTGATAACTGATAACTGTCTTATTGGACTGTAAATTGCACGATGCGCCTTTGCAGACTTTGCGAGCGCAAATCATAATTTTGCACTTGCAGAACTACTGCGTCGCCTTTTTTTAATTTGTTCACGGTGTCGTTGAAAGTTTTTAAATCGGTGATCGGCGCGCGGTTGATGCGCTGAATCAAATCGCCTTCGTTGAATGCGTCCGAACCGTTGGCGTTTTTGACATCGGCGATAAAACTCGCTTGATTGATGTCTTTGATAATCAAACCTTTTTCGCCGGTGACTTTATAGACGGCGGCAAGCTGCGGTGTCAGTTCGATCAGCGTCAAGCCGAACGGTTCCAGCGGTTTTCTGGTGTCGCTGACGGAAAGTTTTTTTGCGCCGCCGCTTTCGTCAATCACCGCGTCGCTCGACGGTCGTTCGGCGAGTCTGACGAGTGCGCTTTTGCGCTCCAAATTATTTCCCACTTCGCGCAGATAAACCACATTGACTTCTTTTTCCGGCGTGGTCGCGGCAATTTTCGCCGCCAAATCCGGCGCGTTGACGACCTTCTCGCCGCCGAATTCCAAAATAATATCGCCGGTCAGCAAACCGGCGGCGGCGGCGGAACTTTTCTTGTCGCGGATGTCGGTGATAATCGCGCCTTTGGCTTCGGCGAGTCCGTAGACTTTGGCGAATTCCGTTTTTACCGAATCGAGATTAACCCCGAAATAGCCGCGCCGGACTTTGCCGTTTTCCCGGATTTGACGATAGACGTTTGCCGCTTCGTTTGACGGAAATGCAAAGCCGATCCCGTTGTAATCGCCGGTCGAGGTGGCGATTTGCGAGTTGATGCCGATAACTTCGCCGTTCATATTAACGAGCGGTCCGCCGGAATTGCCGCGATTGATTGCCGCGTCGGTTTGAATAAATCTCTGAAACTGCGAACCGTAAGGCGTTTCGCGTCTGGTTTGCGAGATAATTCCCGCCGTCACGGTTTGCGCCAGTCCGAACGGCGAACCGATTGCCAGCACCCAATCGCCGATTCGCGCCGCGTCCGAATTGCCGAGTTTGATAAACGGCAAATCG
>JAJAZE010000076.1 GCA_026785925.1 Pyrinomonadaceae bacterium | reverse complement strand
GCCAAAAGCGGAAAAAGGCGGGCGAAAAACACCCTCGCAAACCGGAAAAGGACTGGAAAGACTTATTCTGACTTTTGAGGAAAAAGCGTATTTACCGAAAAAGTGCAAAAAAGGGTGGGGACGAAAAAAAGGCGACCAACAAGAGCCGCGAAAGCAATACCAAGTCGTCAAGAAATGGCAAACGGAGGTGGAAATCATCAAACGAAGTTGCCGGAAAGAATGAGAAGGAAACAAGAACCGGGCTGCAAGCAGAAAAACTCGCTCAAAAATCAGAGCGAGCTATCGGCGTTTTGGTCAAAAGTCTAAAAATTTTAAAAACTTACAAGGCAGCAAATGGACGAAGTAATGTTGAAAAATTTTTGATAGGTAATCAGAAAACACACATTCAGCAGGATTTCACAACATATATGAGCCTTCTTAAATATTGGCGTGACGAATCTGCACACGGAGCAGAAAGTAAAATTCAAGAAGAAGAAGCATTTACGTCGCTACTATTGTTGTTGCATTTTGCTCAATTTGCAGATTCAAGATGGCAAGATTTAACAACTTAAATTAAACAATTATTGCTTAAAATAAAGGTAAAGTTACTCATTACTGAGCGGTCTAAGAATTGCTAACACGAATTGAGCATCGTAAGTAGTTCATTATCAATTACTTTACTTAATGAATTCTTGATTATCTGTAACCAACTCTTGCTTATCTTCCAACTCCCGTAAAATATTTTGCTGATATTTCTGATCCATTTAGACGGACTTTCATCCTTTTTCTCACTTTTTTCTTGTGCCTTTTGCTTTTGGGGTTTCAACTTTTGGCAATCCTGCTTCATTTTCAATAACAAAAGTGCTAAGGTCATCAACAAATAAAATTGTATCTCCACCCCGTTCTGCGAGTGATTGAATAAATGCAACCCCTTGAAAGTCCGCTTCAAATACTTGAAGAATAACTCGATCTGCCACCGGTAGGCATAGAGAACTATTATCTTGAGCGTCCTTAAATCAAACCGGTTGGTGATGATCCGAAAATAACTTCCCGCCACCTTAAATTGAATCAAACGCACCTTGTTTCGATGCTTGTCATTTTTGAAAATAATCAATTCATCGCGCACCTCTCGAAAACAAAGCGGTAATTCTTCCGTCCTGATTGCCAGCCTTTCCTGCACTTCATAAAGCAGATTATCCTTCACCCGGAAGACGAAATAGGCTTCGGCTTTCAACAACTTGGCAATGATTTCAAAACTCGCATAACCTCTATCGGCAATATATGTTACGCCTTTTTCCAAGACACTTTCCAAAAATGTCCGTTCACTCGATTTCCCGCTTCCCAACACGAACTCGGTCGGAATCAAACGATTTAGTTCAAAACTCAAATGCAGCTTAAAGGCATTTTTCGCCTTCCGATATTCGCTCCATCTCATCTGAATTAAGGTTGGAAACAAACTCCCGTCAATCACGCGGAACAATCCGATCTCGTCTAAACACTCGACTTGCTTTAACTTTAGCGAACCTAAAGCAGTGTCAAAAAGGAGTTTGAAAGACTTACTCTGAAAGCGTGAAAAGCCGTCTTTCAAAGTCGAAAACGGCGTATAAAACAAGCCTAACTCCCGACATTTCCGGTTGCTTTGCAGTTCAACCGGCAAACTTCGCAAAGAACCGACCTGCTCCAGATAAGCAAAAAACAACTTTCGCACAAAATCAGTAAAAAACAATTTTTGCGATGAAGATTCTTGGTCTATACTGGTTGAGATTGAAGTCATCACGGCTTCAATCGGTTGTAAAAGTATGTTGAAGATTGTTTGATTCACACTTAAATATCTCTTTATTCATACTTTTACACCAATTTACCTCTATTCAGCAATTTCTATACCGCTCAGTAATGAAAGTTACTATGAAAATACTCGAAACCGAGCGCACAATCTTACGCGAAATCGTCGAAACTGATGACGAATTTATTCTCGACTTGCTCAATCAGTCGTCGTTTATCAAATATATCGGCGACCGAAACGTGCGAACCGTTGAAGCGGCGCGGGAATATATCGAGAGTCGTTTTATAGAAAGCTACAAAACATTCGGTTTTGGAATGTGGGCGGTTGAGTTGAAGGAAACGAACGCGGCGATGGGAATTTGCGGTTTCGTCAAGCGCGATTCGCTGCCGGACGCGGACATCGGTTTTGCGTTTCTGCCGCAGTTCGAGAAGCGCGGTTATGCTCATGAATCCGCCGCCGCCGCAATGAAATTCGGCGCGGATGGATTGAAATTATCGCGCGTTCTCGCCATTACTTCCCAAAACAATCTGAGTTCGCACAAACTGCTCGAAAAAATCGGTTTCCGGTTCGAGCGTTTGATTTCTCTGCCGAATGACGCGGAAGAACTCAAACTATTCTCTTCATAACTCGCGCAAAAATAAAAAAGCCTGATCGTCACTGCTCTATTCGGTTGAGAAATAATAATCGGAAAGCGGCGCGGCGGCGGCATTTGTGAAAGCCAGTCTGCCGAAGCATTCAAATACACATTTACACATTCAAAAAAGCAAATAAGCAAAAAAGGATTTTTGAGAGGAGTTTAACGATGGACGATTTTAAACATAGTGTTCCGCTGCTCGGCGGTGGTCAGGCAAATTTTCAACAATGCTGGTATGCGTCTTACGGAATGCTGCTGAAGTTTCACAACCGCAGCGCGGGCGAAGTGGACGGCAAATTATCGAGCGCGGGCATTGACGTTGCCGATGCTAAAGCGAATGGTTTAGTTGATAAAGATTATAAACGCGCGGCAGATTCGCTCGGCTTGAAAACGTGGTCAGGCGCACCGTTTAAAAAAGCTCAGGGATTTTTCGATGTCGGGTTATCCGACGGCGCGGAAGCCTTTATCAATGAATTAAAAGTCAGCCCGCTGTGGGTTTCGCGGTTTATCGAAAAAGGCAGTTACCACATTACGCTCGCCGTCGGCTACAAAGACGAAGGAAAAGGATATATCATCTACAACAATCCGTATCCCGGTCCGAATAACGCGCTCGAACAATTCAAATTTCCAGCCAACATTTTCGTCCGCGACATCACCGACGCGATGGGTTCAGTGCAAGCCGTCCGCTGATATTTGTAACTTGTCGGACGTAAAGAAATACACTTTCCGCATACTGGGTTTTTGATGCCATTCATCGGCGTGTCGTCCGTTAAAGCGGGCGGTCACGCCGGTTTAAATTTTATCGAAAAGCCGTCGTTCATCTTTGAAATCAAATTTCGCAACTTCTCTGAATTTTCCGCGTTTTATCTGGTAATATATTTTAGTCCAAGTCCAATTTTCAAAATTTTCTGGAGGTTTTTATGCGTTTTTCACATTTAGCGAAAGCCGTTTTTTCGATGGCTCTAACTTTCTCGTTCATCAACTCGTCAATGTTGATTGCCTTCGCGCAAACACCGGCGACGACGGAAGTCAAATTGCCCGCCGGTGTCGAGCGTGGCGCGTCGGTTGAAGGAATCACCGAATATCGTCTGGCGAATGGGATGAAAGTTCTGCTTTTTCCCGATCAAACCAAACA
The DNA here is from genome assembly GCA_026785925.1 of Pyrinomonadaceae bacterium. Classification (GTDB taxonomy): domain Bacteria; phylum Acidobacteriota; class Blastocatellia; order Pyrinomonadales; family Pyrinomonadaceae. The sequence goes on along the minus strand of JAJAZE010000076.1, from coordinate 1,077 downwards.
AACCATTACGGTTAACATCACTTATCTGGTCGGTTCGCGCCACGAAAATTACGGCGAAACGGGAATGGCGCATCTGCTCGAACATCTCGTTTTTAAAGGCACGCCAAAACATCCGAATATTCCCGCCGAATTGACTTCGCGCGGAGCGCGTCCGAACGGAACGACGTGGGTTGACCGCACGAATTATTTTGAAACCTTCGCCGCCTCCGACGACAATCTCAACTGGGCTTTGGATTTGGAATCCGACCGGATGGTCAATTCCTACATCGCTAAAAAGGATTTGGATTCGGAATTTTCCGTCGTCCGCAACGAAATGGAATCGGGCGAAAATTCACCGTTTCGCGTTCTCTGGCAGCGCGTGATGGGAACGGCTTACGAATGGCACAACTACGGAAAATCAACTATCGGGGCGCGTTCGGATGTCGAAAACGTGCCGATTGACCGCCTTCAGGCTTTTTATAAAAGATATTACCAGCCGGATAACTCCGTCCTTTTGGTCGCGGGGAAGATTGACGAAGCGAAAACGCTCGGCTTGATTCAAAAGTATTTCGGCGCGATTCCGAAACCCGACCGAGTTTTGCCGCCGAATTACACAATCGAGCCGACGCAGGACGGCGAGCGAATGGTCACGGTGCGGCGGACGGGCGACACGCAGTTGATAATGTCCGGCTATCACGTTCCGCCCGGATCGCACGTGGACGCGGCAGCGGTCGCGGTGATGGCGGAAGTTTTATCCAGCGAGCCTTCAGGCAGACTTTACAAATCGCTGGTCGAGACGAAAAAAGCGTCGTCTATTTTCAGCCTTAATTTGCAGACCAAAGAGCCGGGCTACTTGCTGTTCGCGTCGGAATTGCGAAAGGAAGATTCGATGGATGACGTGCGAAAAACTTTGACGGAAACCGTCGAGAATTTCCCGAAAACCGCGCCGTCCAAAGAAGAGGTCGAACGCGCCAAAACCGGGATGCTGAAAGATATTGACCTCGCGCTGAACGATCCGAACCGCGTCGGTCTGGAAATGTCCGAATGGATCGCGCAGGGCGATTGGCGGTTGTTTTTCCTGACCCGTGACCGTCTGCG
>JAJAZE010000075.1 GCA_026785925.1 Pyrinomonadaceae bacterium | reverse complement strand
TTTGGTTAAAAGTCTCCAAAGGGTAAAAATGTTTCATAGGATTTAGAGGACATTTCGCTGGAGGCTGTTTTTCTTGAGCCAGTTGTGCAGATTGGCTTCGGTGGTGCCGTAACGCCCGGCGATGAACTTTTGCGTCGAGCCGTTTTGCATCAATGCTTCGATCTCCGGGTGATATTGGTCGAGCTTTGATTTTCCCGGTCCGGGCGGTCTGCCGAGTTTGATGCCCTGCTCCTTTTTATAACGCAAAGCTTCTTTAGTGCGCTGCGAGATTAAATCGCGTTCGATTTCCGATGCCATTGAAAACGCCATCGCCACGATCTTGCTTTGAATCGAACTGTCGAGCGACCAATTGCCTTTGACCGCATAAACCCGCACTCCTTTTTCGACTGCGACCGAGAGAATTTCCATACATTCAAGCATCGAGCGTCCCAGTCGTGATAATTCGCTGACGATCAATGTATCGCCTTTTTTAAATTCTTCGATGATGTCAGCGATCTTCCGTTTTTTCCACGAAACTTTTCCCGACACTATTTCCTCGACAAAATTAACTCGTCCCAAGTTCAGGTGATTCGCCAGATGCAGAATATCGGATTTGTTCTTTTCGAGTTCCTGATCGCCGGTGGAAACTCTCAAGTAACCGATTGTTTTAGTATTTGAAGCGGAAGTTTTAGTCTTGGCTGATTTTGTTGATGATTTCGGCGACATTTTTTGGTATTAAATGAAAATATCTGATTCATATTTATTTTATAACAACCGTTATTGTCATATCAATGAGTTGTATTTAACAATAACCGATTTATAAACGGACGTTTATCTGATAATTATTTTCTACTTTTATGCCGCTTTTGAAAATTTTGAGCAACCCGGAAATCAGCGGATTCGATGCACCGCCGGTTTTCAACCACGAAGAACGCAAAAAGTTTTTCAATCTGCCAAGCGGACTAAAATCCGGGTGGGAGACTTTGCGAACAGACCAAAACAAAATTTTGTTTCTCTTGCAATTCGGTTATTTCCGCGCCTGCCAAAGATTCTTTGCGGGGCATTTTCATTCGGCTGATCGGCAATATATCCCGGCTAAATTTAATCTCTCATCCGGCAACGAGGAAATTCTATCTTACTCACGCCCGACGCTGCTGCGGCATCAACACATAATTATTGAATTTTACGGCATTCGTTTTCTTCAGGAAACTGATGAAACTTTATTACTTAACGAAGCGAAATCTTTGGTCGGTTCCGTTGTTCGACCGGAAAAGGTCTTTTGGCACCTGGTGGAAAAGATAACCGCCTTGAAGACTGTCGTGCCGAGCTATTATCGTTTGACATCAATTATTTCCAAAGCCATTCAGACTCACGAGAATCATTTGCATCGAGTTGTTAAAGAATCGTTGAATGACGATCAAAAAGGATTGCTCGACTCGCTTTTAAACAATGAAGCCGGCGGCGATTCGGAAGCCTCTGTCAGCTCGATAAATTTGACATCCTTAAAACAGCCGTTTCATTCACTCAAAGCTACTCATCTGAAGGCTAATCTCAACGATTGGCAATTTTTACAGTCAATTTATCAGAATGTTTCACCCGTCATCAATCAACTCGAATTGTCCCCGGAGGCGATCCGTTTTTACGCCAATATCGTTCTTAAAACGAAAGCATTTTATCTGACCCGCCGCCGCGCCGAATCGCGTTATCTGTATCTTCTTGCGTTCGTCGCGCACCAGAGCTTTCGCCTTCAGGATATGTTGGTTGACGCGCTTTTACAGTCCGTCCAGAATACCGTTAATTCAGCTAATTACGAGTATCGTCAGCAATATTTCCAAAAGCGTGCGGAGCAAAGAAAGATACTCAACAATCTGCTTGAATCTTTACAAACAACCGTTTTTCCGACCTTTGCGGAAATTTCTCAAGTGCTGTCGGAAAAGCGAATTTCCGATACGGAAAAAGTCGTCCGGATCGAGTTTTCGGTTAATGAAAATCTGGTTGAAAGGCAACGCCTCGAAGCGGAAATCAAACTGTTAGCTCAGGATACTGCCGATGAGCAGGAAGCCACGGAATTTTATGCGATTCTCCAAAAGAAATCGCTGACGCTTCAACGCCGTGCCGCCGACATCGTGCGTTTTCTCAATGTTGATGAAAAAACTGTCGACCCAAAACTTTTCGACGCTTTACGAAATTTTCAAGATAAAGATGGCAATATCGACAAACGCGCTCCGCAGGAGTTTCTCTCAGTCAAAGAAAAAGAATTAATGCAGGACGAACGGTTTTCCGTCTCACTCTACAAAGCCCTGCTTTTTCAAAATATCGCGCAGGGCATCAAATCGGGAACGGTAAATTTCGCCGGTTCAAATAAATATCGCTCATTGGATGATTATTTAATTACCTCGACCAATTGGAAAATGAGCCGTGAAAATTTGTTGGAAAAAGCCGATCTGCAAAAGGTTTCAAAGTCTGTTGTCGTTATTTCGCAACTCGCCGAACAGGTTGATCGCGTCTTCCGGCGAACGAATCAAAATGAAAAGACCAACCAATACCTGCAATTCAAAGAGCAGAATTCATGGACTATCGCTACTCCCAAAGAAGAGGGCGAATTTGCCGCTCCGCTCAGAAATTATTTTCCAATGCGGCAAGTCGTCGCTCTCTCGGAAGTTTTATCCACGGTCAACAAAGCCGCCGACTTTCTCGGTGAACTCACTCATCTGCAATCCGGTGTCAAACGCCCGAAACCACCGAACTTCGTCTTCTTTGCCGGCATTACCGCGCTCGGATGTGAACTCGGAGTTCCAAAAATTACCTACACTTCAAAACAACTGGGTGAAACTGAACTCCAAAATACTGTCAATTGGTTTTTTACGCTTGAAAATTTGCGAGCAGCTAACACTCGTCTGATCGATTTTCTCCAAGCGATGGAATTGCCAAACATTTACCGCCGGCATTCTGAACAACTTCATACTTCGAGCGACGGGCAGAAATACGAGGTCCCCGTGCCGTCATTAAACGCCACTTACTCTTTCAAATACTTCGGACAAAATAAAGGTGTGACGGTTTACAGTTTTATTGATGAACGGCATCTGTTGTTTTACTCGACTGTCATCAGTAGCTCCGAGCGCGAAGCCGCCTATGTCATTGACGGTCTGCTTCATAACGAAGTCATTAAAAGCGACATTCACTCAACCGATTCGCACGGCTTTACGGAAGTCGTTTTTGCCGTTACGCATCTTCTCGGCTTGACCTTTGCGCCGCGCCTCAAACAACTTTCAAAACAACGCCTCTATTCATTTGAAAAACGCAAAATTTATGAGAATCTCGGATTTAAGATTCTGCCGAAACTTTATATTGATACGAAACTGATCGAAGATAATTGGGATGACATTCTCAGATTCGTCGCCACCATTAAACTCAAACATACGACCGCTTCGCAGCTTTTCAAGCGGCTCAACTCTTACTCTAATCAGCATCCGCTGTATCAGGCGTTAAAAGAGTTCGGCAAGATCATCAAGACGTTATTTATTCTGCGCTATATTGATGATGTCGAACTGCGCCAGTCAATCGAAAAACAGCTCAATAAAATCGAACACGCCCACCGCTTTGCCAAAGCCATTGCCTTCGGCAGCAGTCAGGAAATCACTCAAGCCGAAAAAGAAGATCAGGATATTTCCGCCGAATGCCGCCGCCTCATTGAAAACTCGGTTATCTGCTGGAATTACCTTTACCTGACTCACAAACTGACCAAAGCCGATAAAGATGAAAAAGATGAATTGCTCAAAGCCATCAAAGAAGGCTCGATCATCACCTGGCGACATATTAACTTTCACGGTGAATACGATTTTTCTGAAGAAAAACTCAAAGATTCGGTCGGTTTCGACCTTCCCGAAATTCTAAGCTGGAAATTGGAAGAAAAACGGGAATGAAAAAATCAGATAACCTCAATAGATAAAAGAATTACTTGAAATCCTATGAAACATTTTTACCTTTTGTAACAACTTAGCCATAGTTCGTATAAAAACTTGTGCCAAGAACTTGATAGTATTCTTGCCCAAGTCGGCTCAATAGATGTTCCGAAAAAGTTATAAATACTTAATCTTCAGTTGGCTTGCCGTGATTGGCAAGCAGGCACACTTCGGCTGTTGATGCGCCTTATATGACAATCCGCGAAAACTGAATTAATCCCACCACTGTTTCCGCTATTTTTGGAAACATCCAATTTCCTAAGCGATATTCTTGTCTCATTATATTAAATCCTTTGACTCTTCTGACTGAATGCTCAACCCTGATTCGCTTGGC
>JAJAZE010000074.1 GCA_026785925.1 Pyrinomonadaceae bacterium | reverse complement strand
CAGAGCCGAGACCGGAGTCGGTCCCGCCATCGCGTCCGGCAGCCAGACGAACAGCGGAATCTGCGCCGACTTTCCCGTCGCGCCGATGAATAATAAAACCGCAATCGAAGTGATGCCGCCCGCGACAATTGCGCCCCACGCAAACGGATCAGCCGCCAACTGCGACAATAAATTTATCGAACTCTGCACCTGAACGCCGTCCACCGTTTTATCAAAAAACGAAATCGAGCCGGTCAGAGTGAAAATCAAAAACACGCCCATCAAAACGCCCCAATCGCCGATTCGATTGGCGACAAACGCTTTTTTCGCCGCTCGCCGCGCTTCGTCGCGTTTGATGTAATAGCCGATCAGCAAATAAGAACACAGCCCGACACCTTCCCAACCGACGAACATCAGCAGAAAATTATCCGCTAAAATCAACGTCAGCATCGAGAACATAAACAGATTCAGATACGCGAAAAAGCGATAAAAACTTTTATCGCCGTGCATATAACCCGTCGCAAAAATGTGAATCAGCAAACCGACGAACGTAATAAAACAAGCGTAGATTCCGCTTAACCTATCCATTCCCAGCCCGAAATCCGCACGGAAATTACCGACCTGAATCCACGTCCAAATCTGGTCGAGAATCGGTTTTCCTTCAGGCGCGTGTAATGCGCCGCCCTGATCGTAAAACGCGATGATAAACGCCACGACGGTTGATACGCCGACTGCCGAACACGCGATTACGCCGCTGAATAATTCGCTTCGCAGTTTCCTGCCGACAATCCAGTTAATAGCTGCGCCGAGCAACGGCGCGAAAATTATCAGACTTAAAAAATTGTTTTCAGTCATTACCTATTTTATTTCGTTGTCTTCTACGATTTTGATCCCGTCAAAAATTATTGGACTTTGCACTTTTGCAAACCGGCATACAATCCCATCGTCATTCCATCGCCGATTCCGACAAGCGTTGCCTGTTGACCTTTTTTCAATTTAGCGACATTCGTTTTTTCCGATTCTTCAAACGAACACATCACTGATTTCACCATATCGTGTCCGGCGAGAGAAACCGTGACGTTGCCCATCGTCTCAGCGATATTTTCAATTTTCCCCGAAACCGTAATCATTTTGCCCTTGTATTTTCCGTCTGCCGCTAATTCATTTTCATCATAATCTTTCGTCATTACTCTGGCTTGAACGACAATCGGCTTTTCAGTCGGCGCGGCTGGAGCGGCAGTCGTATTCGCTGGAACTGTCTTTACGGATGCGGAATTAGTCGGGGTCGTCGCATTCTGATTTGCGCCCGAACAGCCGAGGATCAAAAATAAACCAAGGATAAAGAGAATCGTAAAATTCAGTAAATTTTTCATATTATTTGTCTTCGTCAAACGCTTTTGCTGAATCAATTAAATCTTCGTTAGTTTCGGCTTTATCACCGATTTCCCAAACTTAAAGGCTGATTCGGCATCGTCAAAGGCGTTCTGGTTCCATCGGCATTTTCCCGAATCATCGCAATATGTTCGCGCTCGCGGACAATTTGAAAGCCGAGCGATTCGAGGGTTTTGACAATTCGTTTCTTCGGCGCGTCAACAGGAAATTTCATCATCACGCCGCTAATCTTGTTTCAGCGACAAATGCTTCCAAAACGGGCGAATCGGTTTCAAACGCTTCATCCCCGAAAGTTTCAATGTGAAACCGAATTGCTGACTTTACGTTGGCAAGAGCGTCTTCAAAAGAATCGCCTTCGCCGACAATCACGCCTTTTAAGCCGAGCGGATACGCGACCAATCCGTCCTCGTGTTTCTCAATAATTATTTTCGTTGAATCCGACATAATCTAAAAAATCAAATCCTCGTCTTCACCCTCAAACTGAAAATCCTGACTCGCAATCTCCGCCCAAGTTTCCAAAACCGCTTCGCCGACATTTTTCGCTTCCAAACTTTCTGTAACCTTTTCCTTCAATTCGGGAAACCGCAAAAGCAGCATTCCCAAATCTCTGTAATCCGTTCCGGCTTTCGGTTTGCCT
>JAJAZE010000073.1 GCA_026785925.1 Pyrinomonadaceae bacterium | reverse complement strand
GATAAAATCAAACGCCAAACTCGCCGCCGATTTAATCAAACAGGGCAAAACGATTGTGTTGATAACCTGCGGAATTCACAGCACGGAAGTCGGTTCGACGCTTTCCTCGATGTTGATTGCCCATAAACTTGCGACCTCGAACGAGCCGGAAATGAACAAGATTTTGCAGAACACAATAATCCTGCTTGTGCCGTCTTTAAATCCCGATGGCGTGGACATCGTGAAAAATTGGTATGACAAAACGCTCGGAACGCCGTATGAAGGAACCACGCCGCCGGAGCTTTACCACAAATACGTCGGACACGATAACAACCGCGATTGGTATGCGTTCACGCAAATTGAAACGCAGTTGACGGTTGATAAAATCCATAACGAATGGCATCCGCAAATCGTCAACGACATTCACCAGCAAGGCGCGAACGGCGCACGCCTTTTCGTGCCGCCGTATATGAAGCCGGTCGAGCCGAACGTGCCGCCGCAAATCGTCGAAGGCTACACGGAACTCGGTAATTACATCCGCGATGAAATGACCAAACAAGGTTTTGCGGGAATTACGAACGATTCGATTTACGATGCCTGGACACCGGCGCGCGCCTATTCGCATTATCACGGCGGCGTGCGGATTTTAACCGAAACGGCTTCGGCGCGATTGGCTTCGCCGATCAAAGTCGAGTTTGAAAAACTGCGCGTTGACGCGAGCGACAATTACGACCCGCAAAAAGCGTCGGCGAATTTCCCGAAACCGTGGACGGGCGGCGATTGGACTTTGCGCGACATCACGAATTATATGACCGCATCGAGTTTCACTTTGCTGAAACACGCCGCCGACAACCGCGAAGCGTGGCTCAAGCGATTTTACGCGGTCGGCAAAGAAGCCGTTCGACCGCGAAAGAATGGAGAACTTTGGGGATTTAAGTTTTCATTCAGAGATGACAAATTAAAAAATATTTTGATTACAGGTGGCGTTGAACTTAATTCCACCGAACCTTTTGACGATAAAGTTACCGATTATTATGTAAAACTTGCACAGCCTTACGGTAATTTCGCAAAAGCGTTACTTGAAAAACAAATTTATCCGAACTTAAAAGACGAAAAAGGCAATCCGATTCCGCCGTATGATGTTACGGCTCATACGTTGACTTTATTATTGGGCGCGCAAGTCGAGCCTCTTTACTCTCCACAGACAGTTTATCCATACAAAAAAATTACAGCCGTTTGTATGCCGAAAGAAAAATCCGGTGTTGGACTTTACAAATCTTCGATTCCTGTAATGGACGAAGGCTGGACGAGATGGATTTTAGAAAAAAGTTTCTTCAAATGTATTAATTACAAGTATTCTTCGCTAGGCGATGCAGAAATTAAAAACGAAAATATCAGATCGCAAGTTAAATCAATCATCTTCCCCGACCAATCGCCGAACCAAATCTTAAACGGCTACGCGAAGGGCGCGATGCCCGACGAATACACGGGCGGAATCGGCGCGGACGGCGTGGCGAACTTGCGGAAATTTGTCGAAGCGGGCGGAACTTTGGTTTTTCTCAACCGCGCTTCCGACTTTGCCATCGAACAATTCAATTTGCCAGTCGTAGATGTCACCAAAGGCGCAAACCGAAAAGATTTTTACATTCCCGGCTCGATTCTCCGAACGGAACTCGACACCGCGCACCCGATAGCTAAAGGTATGCCGAAAGATTCAATAGCGTGGTTTGAAGATTCGCCCGCGTTTGAAATCACCGATTCGACAAACGCCAAAATTATCGCCAAATATCCGACCGATTCTAAAAACATTCTACTTTCGGGCTGGGCTTTGGGCGCGGAACGACTCGCGGGCAAAGCGGCGTTGGTGGAATTTACACTGGGCAAAGGAAAAATCGTTTTGTTCGGCTTTCGCCCGCAATATCGCGGGCAGTCGCTGGCGACTTTTCCGCTGCTTTTTAATTCAATAAGCAATTAAGAATATTTTTGCCACGAATTACACGAATGTCACGAATAAAAACCGAATAAGAAAAACATTTTTAAAATAAAAGAAGGCATTTTTTTAATTGCGACCTAATTTCGAGTTAAAGATAGTGTTCAGTTGTATTATTGGTCTTCCATTCGTGTTATTCGTGTAATTCGTGGCAAAAAATCTTATGTTGACAGAAAAAATTCTTCACAAAGAACTCTCTTACAAAGTCGTCGGTTTGGCGATGCAGGTTCATACGGAATTGGGCTACGGTTTTTTGGAAAAAGTTTATGAAAACGCTTTGATGATTTTGCTCAAGGAAAACGGAATCAAAGCCGAACAGCAAGTCCCGATCAAAGTTTATTTTCACGGGCAGATTGTCGGCGAATACATTGCCGATGTTTTAATCGAAGACTGCATCATATTGGAACTAAAAGCGCAGGAAAAAATTATCGAAATCCACAAGGTGCAAACTTTAAACTACTTAAAAGCAACCGGCTTAAAGCTCGCTATTTTGATGAATTTCGGCAAACACAAACTCGAATGCGAACGATTGGTTTTATAAAAATTCTTATTCGTGCTATTCGTGTAATTCGTGGCTAAAACTTCTTAAACTTTTCCACAACGCCATCGTAAATAAAACTTGGAGGCAACGCTCCGGTCTGATTTTATTTGAAAGGCGTTTGCTTTTTCCAAAATGATAACCTTCATTTTAATTTTCTTCGCAATGGTAATTGTCGTCGGCATTTCGGTAGTCGCCGCGTTCTCGATTTACCTTAAACGCCGTAACAAATCTCTCGACACAACCGTTCAAAAACAATTTGACGAACCGCCGTCGTATCGCTCGCTTTTCGCGCCGACCGACGAAGAAACTCGCAAAGCGATGGCGCAAAAAGTGCGCGAACGGCTCGAACGCGAGGAAGAAGAACAAATCCAACGCGCCGCTAAACAGCTTGATAAAGTTGACGGCGACGGAGTTTCAATCGAAGAAATCAAAGCCGAACTGCAAGCCGACAGCGACCCGGCGGACAAGCGTTTAGACAGCGGAGCGCACGAGGCTTACGTCGTGCCGGAAGGTTTTCGCGGCATCCAGGAAACGGTCGTCGGACCCGGACGTTATTACATCAACACGCTGGCGATGACTCCGATTATTATCCCGACGACGAATATGACCGTCGAGTGGACGGCGGAAGATGTCAAAGAATCGTTCGACCCGTTTGCCGTGATTTCCAAAGACGGTTTTACGATGCAGTTAGAAGTGCGCGTCGTCTTTCGCGTTAAGCCGGAAGATGCGCCGTTTATGGTGGCGAAAATCGGTAACACGGACAAACTCGTGCAAAACGTGATGCACCCGCTGATTGACTCGATTTTCAGAAATCAAGCATCGGAAAGTTCGGCGATGGCGTATTTGCAAAATCGTCACGAAGAACAGGAACGCGCCGAAGCACGAGTGAGAATGCACCTTTTGAAATATCACGTTGATGTCGTGAATGTCTTGATTTGCCACATTCATCTGCCGGAAAAGTTGATGAAAACCCAGACGGAAAAAATTCTCGCCGAGCAGAAACAGGGAATGTTCAATGCCCAGCGCGAAGCCGAAGTTGAACGCATCGAACTCGAAAAAACCAGTTCGCAGGCGAACAACCAGCGCAGTTTAATGGAAGCGACCGTCGGCGTGGAAATCGCGGGCAAGCGTTCGGAGCAGCGCAAAAAAGAAGCCGAAGGCGAAGCCTATTACATCTCGGAAACGGGTAAAGCCGAAGCCGAAAAAGTGCGCTTGATGGGCGAAGCGCAGGGCGTGGCGTATAACTAACAAGTCAACGCGCTCGGCGCAAACGGCGTGGCTTTAATTGAAACTTTAAAAGTCATCGGCGAGAAAGGCGTTCGCATCACGCCCGACATTATGGCTTCGGGCGGCGGAAATGACAGCGGCGGCGCGGGCGGAATCGGAACTTTATTGCTGCTGAATTTGTTCCGCGACCAGATGCAGAAAAACGGCGACAAGCCGGCTGTCGCAGCGACGAACGGCGATAAAAGTTAAGCCTTATTTAATTTTCAGCTTTGACAGGCGAGTTTCGACTCGCCTTTTTCGTTGTTAAATAGCCGGAATAAATCTACAATGCTTTCTGAGGTAAAAGCTATGCAGAGCGAAATTGCACAAACTATTTTTGAGCGAGTGAAGGTTTTGCCGCTCGACGAACAAAAAGAAGTTTTGGAAATCATCGAGAAAAAAGTTTCCGCATTTCAAAAGGAAGATACGCGCCCAATTTGGGAAGTGATTGCCGAAATCAGCAGCGAAATTCCCGATGAAGAATGGGCGAAACTCCCTTCGGACGGTTCGGTCAATCACGATTATTATCTTTACGGTGCGCCGAAAAAATAATAATGAAAAAAGTTTTCGCCGACTCCGCTTATTGGACTGCCTTAATAAATCCGAAAGACCAATGGCGGCGACGCGCCACCGAAGTCAGCCGAGAACTCGGCGAATTCTCAATCGTCACGACCGACGAAGTTTTAATAGAAACGCTTAATTATTTTGCTGAAAGCGGCGAATACTTTCGCGGTATCGTGTCCCGCGAAATCGAAAAAATTCTGCTCAACCAAAATGTAGAGATAATCGAGGCGACGCACGAAAACTTTTTGGACGGGTTTGAACTTTAT
>JAJAZE010000072.1 GCA_026785925.1 Pyrinomonadaceae bacterium | reverse complement strand
CAGAGCCGCAAAGAATTTAATGAAACTATTCCGGCGAGGCGTAGCCATCGCCGCACATCAGGCGGCACAGCCGCAAAATGCTACAAAGGCGTAACCTGTTTTGTTATAACTAATTTTTTACACGTTCCTATGCCAAGCCGAAATTCAATTTGAACAGAAAAAACAACTGACGAATGACAAAGGACAACTGACAGCTTAAATTTTACGGCAGTGCCGGAACGGGAATGTCGCCGTTTGTGCCGAAGGCGATGCCGAAAAATTGTCCGTTCGTGCTTCGCAAGCCATACCAAGAGCCGCTTGACGGGCGGAAAACGGCGATGTCCGTGCGCTGGTCGCCGTCGTAGTCGGCGGGAACGGGAAGGTCGGAACTGACGCCGAACTGTGCCGCGCTGAAACCTTCGCGGCTTTTGAGCAGATACCAAACGCCGTTCGAGGGACGGAAAACCGCTAAGTCGTAAATGCCGTCGCCATCATAATCGCCGACGACGGGTTTATCTTCCGCCGTGCCGAACTGCGCTCCGTTAAATGCGCCGTTGGAACTGTTAAGCCGATACCAAGCACCGTATGACGGACGATAAACGCTGATGTCGCTCTTGCCGTCGCCGTCATAATCGCCGTTGACCGGAACATCACTGCTCACGCCGAATTGAACGCCGGTAAAACCTAGATTTGAGCGCAGTAGATACCACGTTCCATTACCTGGACGATAAACGGCGACATCGGTTTTGCCGTCGCCGTCGTAATCGTCTTGGACGGGTTTGTCGTTTGCGTCGCCAAACTGAACGGCGCGAAAGGCATTGTCCGACGACTGCAAAATATACCAGAAACCGCCGCGATAAACGGCAATATCGGCAAATCCGTCGCCATCGTAATCGCCCGCCACCGGCTTATCGGTCGCCGCCCCGAATTGAGCGGCGCGAAACGAGTTGCTAAAACTGTTCAAGATATACCAAGTTCCGCTTGACGGGCGAAAGACGGCGAATTCGGCTTTGCCGTCGCCGTCAAAATCATTGAGTTTGCGCCGCTGCAAAACCGTTCCCTGATACATGACGCTGGCGAAAACCACACCGGTAGCTTGACCTATCGTAAAAGGTGTAGTTTGTGCGTAGCCAAGAGCCAGAATATTCCCGTTTGGCATGATCAAAACCTTGGTTGCCGCGTCAAGACTGCCAAAAATGTCGGTTTGACCTCTACCGCCCGTTCCGAAAGAAAGATCGAGCGAGCCATTGGGGTTGTAACGAGCAACGGCGAAATCCGAAGTCGTTGGCGACCCGATGGAAAAATCGTCATAAAAAATACGCAGTTTAGTTTCCAGTCGGTTTTCCAGCATGCCGTTAGCGACTCCGACGACGACGAATCTGCCGTCAGGTTGGAGAGCGATGGAACTTGCAAAGTCATAGCTGCCATTGAAATCGGTTACGACTTTTCCATTAATACCGAATGTGGTGTCCAAAGTTCCGTTCGGATTAAACCGACCGATAACAAAATCAGTCAGGGTTGTGTTGCGGTTGGGTTCTCCCGTGCCTGCACATAAGATTTTGCCGTCGGGCTGCAGGACCATGCTGGTCATGAGGTCGCCGCTGGGGTCATTTGGGAGACTGTTTCCCAGATCGGCAACTACTTTGCCGCCGCTTCCGAAGCTGCCATCGAGCGTACCGTTCGCCGTGTAGCGGGCGAGGGCAAAATCATACGAATGGTTACTTAGAGTGTATGTCCAGCCGCCGGCGATCAGTTTGCCGTCCGGCTGGATGACGAGCGATGATGCAAAGTCAACATCGTTATTGAAATCCGTGATGACGATGCCGCCCGCACCAAAGGTCGGATCGAGGCTACCATTCGAGTTGTAGCGGACAAGGACGAAATCCGAAGGTATCTGAGGGGACTGAGCGGCACCGTTAAAACCGGCGGCGACGATCTTTCCATCGGACTGTAACGCGAGAGCGACCGGCACGTCGGCTTTATTTGCCGCAATATCGGTAATAACCAGACCGTTAGTGCCGAATGTCGTGTCTAAACTGCCGTCTGTGTTGTATCGAGCCAGCCCAAAATTGTAGTGGTTGAACTGCGGAGCTGAAAAATCCAGCAAAACCATGCCGGCAACGACGATCTTGCCGTCCGGTTGGATAACGAGCGAAGATGCCGCCTGAGAACTGCGGATGTCAGAAAAGAGGGTGGTCACTTTCCCGCCCGAGCCGAATGAAGTGTCGAGGCTGCCTGTCGAGGTATAACGCACGAGTCCAAAAGCCCCCCCGTTGGCACTGCCGACAGCGACAATTTTGCCGTCCGGCTGACGCGCCGCTGAAATGATTTCAGCGTCTCCTCCCACCGCCGTGGTTACGATACCTCCGCGTGTCAGAATCGAAGGATTTGCGGGGTTATTGAGACTGTTTCCCAATCCCAGAAACCAATCGAAAATCAAATGTTGAGCGTATTTCTCGCCAGGCGTGTGTGACTCGTTCCGAATGGCATTAAATGCTCTGCTGCAACCAGCAAACATTATCGAGAGCACTAAAATAAGTGAAACCAAAACGATAATTTTTAATTTTCGGGTGAACATAATTTCTAAACTCCTTCATTAAGATTTGATAATTTTAAGGTAACAATGTTTTCGAGCCGGATTGCGCCGTAAAATTCAATCCGTCGAGGTCTTCCGTTAAACTGATGACTTGCGGCGCGAACGAGTAGCGTTTATGGCTCACCGCGACGATATAAGTTCCGCCTGCCGGAATGTCTTGCAGACGGTAATAGCCGAACGGATTCGTCATTACGAAGTTCCGGCTGCCGTTCGCGTCGGTCAATACGACTCGTGCGCCGGAAATTCCGCGTCCGGTCGCAGTCAGGACTCGCCCGCCGATTGAAACGTTTGCCGCCGTCGGCGCAGTTGGAGTGACCAAAAACAGATACGCATTGATGCCGCCGATCACCGGGCTGGCTTCCGGTGCTTGCGGCGCGAATCCGCGTTTGCCGGAATTATCTTCGCGCGGGCGATTCGGGTTAATCGAGCCAGCGTCCGAGCCGTCCGACGCGAAGAAATAGATAATGTGAATGCCGAACGGCAAGGTCGGCGTGGTTGCCGTTGCCGTCAGAGTCGTCGCGGTGCTTCCCGTGTTGGTCGCTTTGGTCCACGTTCCGTTCGTCGTATCCACCTGAAAATAGATATTTTGCGGCTGCGGCGTATTCGGCGAATAAGTCGAAGTCGCCGTCAGCGTGAATGTCGGCGCGGTGTTAGTCGTGCTGTTTCCGGGAAGCGGCGCAACCGTCGTATTGAGCGGAATCGCATTGGTCGGCGCGGGCGTAATCGCCGTTGCGTTAAAACTGCCGTTATTGGCGGTATAGATTTTATTCGTGATCGGATTGACCGCGACCGCCTTGGGATTCGTGCCGACCGCGACGGTTGATGTCGCATTGTTCGTCCCGTCAATCACCGTGACGTTGTTGCTGTTGAAATTAGCGGTGTAGATTTTATTCGTCGCAAGGTTGACCGCAACACCATTCGGAGTTGAACCGACGGCAACCGTTGTCGTCGAGTTATTCACCCCGTCAATCACGGTAACACTCGCACTGCCGACGTTGCCGACATAAATTTTATTCGTTAGCGGATTGACCGCCGCCCAAAAAGGATTCGTGCCTGCCGCCACCGTCGTGGTCGAATTGTTCGTCCCGTCAATGGCGGTAACATTGCTGCTGTTGAAATTGGCGACGTAGATTTTATTGGTGATCTGATTAACCGCAACGCCGACGGGATTTGTGCCTGCCGCGACGTTGACGGTCGAATTATTGCTGCCGTCAATGACCGTGACGCTGCCGCTGTTAAAATTCCCGACATAGATTTTATTCGTCGCCGGATTGACCGCAATATAAGTCGGATTTGAACCGACCGCGATGGTGGATGTCGAGTTATTCGTGCCGTCAATGACGGTAACATTCGCGCTGCCTTGATTGGTAACGTAAATTTTATTCGTCGCCGGATTGACCGCGACGGCAACCGGAGTCGAGCCGACCGTAACCGTCGCGGTTGAATTATTTGCGCCGTTGATGACCGTTACATTGTTGCTGCCCTGATTGGCGACGTAGATTTTGTTCGTGATCGGATTGATCCCGATGGAAGAGATGAAATACGGACCTGAACCGACCGGGACAGTCGTTGTCGAATTATTGCCGCCGTCAATGACTGTCAGAAAACCGACGTTGTTGTTAGCAACGTAGATTTTATTCGTTACCGGATTGACCGCAACCTCAAAAGGACCCGAACCAGCCGTCACGGTTGCCGTCGTGTTAGTGTCGCCGCTAATCACCGTCACATCGTTGGTGTTTTGGTTGCTGACATAGATTTTGTTCGTGACCGGATTGACCGCCAGATTAAGCGAAACTCCGCCAATGGTGGTCGGGAAATTGGTCGTCGAATTATTCGTCCCGTCAATAATCGTTACGCTGTCTGAACTGTTAATCGCATAGATTTTATTCGTCACCGGATTGACCGCCACGGTGCGGGTTTGTGAAGCGGTCGGAATCAATGTCGCGGCATTACTTGTCCCGTCAATTGATAAGACATTGAAGTTATTGTTGCCGGAAACGTAGATTTTATTGGTTGCCGGATTGACCGCTATCGAACCGGGAGCAGTTAAGCCGGACGCGATAGTGGTCGGCGTGTTGGTCGCGCCGTTAATTATTGTGATGCTCACGTCGCTGGCGACATAGATTTTATTGGTCGCCGGATTGACCGAAACGGCTCTTACCGGACTCCCCCCTGTAACGACGGTTGCCGCGACGGTATCGTTTGTCCCGTTAATCACCGTCACGCTGCCGATGCCGGTGTTGGGGTTGTTGTTGGTAACGTAAATCCGGTTCGTCGCCGGATTGACCGCGATGGCGACAGGTCGTATGTTCGGCGGATTGGCGACGGTCGTCGTCGAATTATTCGTTCCGTTGATTACCACCACATTGTCGGCGAAGGTATTGGCGACATAGATTTTATTCGTGACCGGATTGACCGCGACATAGCTCGGAAAAGCCAAACCGCTAATTGTTGCCGTCACCGCGTTGCTCGCGCCGTCAATCACGGAAACGCTGCCGCTGTTGGTATTGACGACATAAATTCGATTCGTCACCGGATTGACCGCGATGGCAACCGGAGTGCTGCCAACCGTAATGTTGGTCGTCGCATTATTCGTCCCGTCAATGACCGTGACGGTGTTGGTGCCTTGATTGGCGACGTAAATTTTATTCGTGACCGGATTGACCGCGACGAATTGGGGAGCGTTGCCGACCGCGACATTGCCGAGGCTGTAATCAGCTTTCACGTTTTGTGCGCCCGTCCAGAAAATGAGCGACACTAATAAGGCGCACCAACACGCGCCGATTGCCCGCTGCCAATTTCTGCCGCTTTCTCGCGTCCGTGTCTTGGACGGTTGTTGATATTTTGCAGGTTCAGTGTTTTTATAATCTGTCGTCATTTTAATCAAATTCTCCTCAACTTCTAAAATGCCAAAGCAAACGCCGCGAATCCGTGCCGTCTGCCCGCCGCGTCCGTGTAGCGACCAACGATGAAGCCGTAATCGTTAATGCCGTTAATCGAAGTTGCGGTCGCGTTCGGGTAATCGAACGAAACATAAGTGCTGGCATTTTTTCTGAAAAGCCCGTGTTCGCGTCCCTGCGCGTCAGTGTATCTGCCGACGATCCAGCCGCGATTGTTGATTCCTTGTAAATTCGTCGAACTCGAACCGGGAAAATCCACCGGATTGGTCAATGCGCCGTTCGCGCTGCGGATAAAACCGTGATAGACCAAACCGGCATCGCGGTAAAAACCGACGGCGCGATTCGCGTTGTTAATGCCATACGCCACCGATTCGAATGCGCCGGGAATGTTAATGAAGGTCTGTGTTCCGCCGATGTTGACGAAACTGCGCTGCGGAGCAACCGGATCGGTGATTCCGCCGACGAAATCTTCGTTGTCGTTGATTCCCAAGATTCCCGTTCCGTTCCACGCGCCGCCGCCGTCATACTGCGTATAAACGCCATTGCGCCGCAGAAAGCCGTGATAGACGGCATCGGCGTTATTAAAATAATCGCCCGTAATCGTTTGATTGTTGTTGATGCTGAAAGCGGTCGTGTAATTTCCGGTGTCGTTCGGCGCGACAATCGCCGTAAAATTGCCGTTCAAGCGACGCAAGAAACCGCGCCGGACGTTGTTCGCGTCCACATAATAGCCGACGATTTCGCCGCGTTCGTTGATGTCGAGCGGTGTCGTCGAATTTCCCGCGCCGGGATAATCGAAGGTGGCGACGACGAAAATCGGAATCTGGTTTTGCTGCGCGAACGCGCTCATCGGCAGCAGTCCGGTAAAAATTAACAGGATGCAAAAAAATAGTAATTTTGGTTTCATTAGAAATTTTCTCCTTTTGGGTTTATGATTTTCCTCACTCGAACGAACTATTAAATTCCGCTTAAAATCTTGACGGCAAGATTTTGAATCGGGACGCAGCGGGTTTATAATTTGCGTATTCAAGAAAAGTTAAAAGGCAGGTTATCAAAACAAGCGACGCGAAATCCGTTGAAAAAAGGGAAAACATTCGGAAATTTCCTCACCGATTTGGAGAAAAGGCGATGGAAACAAGTAACGGGCATCAAAAAATTGTTTTCGGCGAGTTTCGGCTCGAAGGCGAAGCGCGGACGCTGTGGCGCGATAAAGAGGAAATTCATCTGGCGCGGCGACCGTTTGAAGTTTTGCGATTTTTGATTGAAAACCGCGAGCGCGTCGTCAGCCGCAACGAACTGTTTGACAAATTCTGGGACGGACACGACGTTTATGACGACGCGCTGCGACAAACAATCGGCGCGATTCGACACACGCTCGACGATACGAAAAAGCCGCCGCGGTTTATCGAAACGCGCTACGGCATCGGCTATCGGTTTATCGGCGCGGTCTCTGAGGAAGAAGCGGAGAAAGGGAGAAAGGGAGACGAGGAGAAAAAAACAGTTGGCAGCAACGGTTGGCAGTTGGCGGAAAGGGCAAACGGCAGCGAACCGGCAAATAACAAAGGACAAAGAACAAAGGACGAAAATCAAATCCCGCATTCCGCGCCGGTCAAGCGTCCGGTTTTCTTCACCGCTTTCGCCGTTTGTTTAATCTCGCTTTTGGCTCTCAGCTTTTTCGCCTATCGCCGACAAACATCGAACGCCGCGCCGAAAATGCTGGTCGAATCAATCGCGGCAAAGCGTTCGATTGCGATTTTGCCGCTCGTCAATCTGACCGGAGATGCGGCGAATGATTATCTTTCGGACGGCATCACGGAAAGTTTAATCAACGAAGTCTCACGCATCGAATCGCTCAAAGTCATTTCGCGCAGCTCGGCTTTTCAGTTCAAAGACAAAAACGCATCGGCGCAGGAAATCGGCGAAAAACTCGGAGTCGAAACAATTCTCGAAGGCAGCTTGAAACAGAGCGGCGACCGTCTGCGCGTCGAAGCGCGGCTGGTCAACGCCAAAGACGGAAGCGTTTTTTGGGCAAGCGATTCGCAGGAAAGAAAACCCGCCGATGTTTTTGCGATTCAGGACGGCATTGTCTGCCAACTCGTTACCGAATTGAAAGTAAAATTATGCGGCGAAGTCGCGCCGTCCGAACGCTACACGAAAAACGTCAAAGCGTATCAGCTTTATTTGCAGGGGCTTTATTACCGCAACCGGCTCGGCGCGGAAGATTTGAAAAAGGCGATTGATTTTTACAACCAAGCCTTGCAGATTGACCCGAATTACGCGCTCGCGCACGAAGGTTTGGCGAGCGTTTACGCGGTGATGGAATTAAATTCGATGGCTCCGCCCGGCTCGGTTGCGCCGCTTGCCGAACTTCACGCTAACAAAGCGTTGGAACTGGACGATAGTTTAGCAGGTGCGTATCTCGCTTTGGGCGTGGTCAAAACGCTGCAAAATTACGATTTGGCGGAGCGCGAACGATATTACCGCCAAGCCTTATTGAAAAATCCAAACCACCGCACGGCGCATCTCTGGCTGTCGAATATTTACACGGCGCGGGGCGAATTTGAAAAAGCGGAAGCAGAGGCTCTCCGCGCTCAGGAGATTGACCCGCTTTCCTTTGGCGTGCGGCTGACGCTGGAAGACCTTTATTTTTACTGGCGCAAACCCGACAAAACCATCGAACAAGCCGAACTCGTGCTGGTTGCCGAACCTGATAATCAGCAGGCGTTCGCTTATCTGGCACAGGCTTACGCGCAAAAAGGTAATTTTGCCAAAGCCTTTGCCATCTGCGAAAAATTGTCGCCGGAAATATCGCCGCTCCCCTTCGTGCTTGCCGCCGCCGGACGCGCGGGCGAGACGCGAAAGTTTGCCGAAGCCTACGCCCAATCTGATGGAGCAAAAAATAATCCATATTATGTCGCCCGCGGATATGCTTTGAGCGGCGACAAAGAAACAGCTTTCGCGTGGCTCGAAAAATCCTACGCCGCCCGCCAAGCCGATTTGATTTCGCTGAAAATTGATCCCTATCTCGACAATTTGCGCGACGATGCGCGTTATCAGGATTTACTGCGGCGCGTTCATTTAGCCGATTGAGTTTTTAGACGTTAAATTTAAAAGGAAATTTACCGAAAGGATTTGAATGACCTGCTCGCAAAGGAGCAACGCGGCGAAAATGTTTCATTGGTCGGGCTTGCGCTATTTTATACTTTGCTCGGACAAAAAGAGGAAGCCTTTAAATATCTGGAAAAGGCTTACGGTAAACACAGTGCTGAAATGGTTCTGCTGAAACCCTACTCGCCTTTTGCCGCTTTGCGTTCCGACCCGCGCTTGGCGAATTTGCTAAGGCGTATGAACTTGCCCGAATAATTTTGCTCTTGCCGATAATTTTGGAGCGTTACTTACCGTTTCTTGCCGTTTCTTGCCGTTTCTTGAAGTAGTTCCTTGTCCTTCATCCTTCGCCGATTGCCGTAGAAAATTAAATCAACTCGCTGCCGACGAGATAAGCAGATGAGCAAAAGTTTAACGACATTTTCCCGCGGTTCTGAGTTCCGCCCCGCGCGTGTTGCCGCCCGCGCCGCGCGGCGGCAAGCCAACTAAAGTTGGAACTCAGAACTTTTCAAAATACCGCGAAACTTTTGCTCATCTGCTTATTAGTCCGTAAATTAAATTTTCGAGTGTTTTCCAAAAGTTTAGAGTCCACGCTTGAGCGTGTTTCCGCCAGCGCAGCGCGGCGGAATGCAAACTAAAGTTGGAACTCTGAACACTCGAAAATTTAATTTACGGACTACTTATACCCTTTTCACTTGAAAAGTGTGCATTAGCCGGATTCAATAAGTCAGAACGCCATCGAGCGATAGCGACTTGGTTTATTGAATCGTTAAACCCGCTCGTTATCGCTTGCGGTTCTGACTTACTGCACACTTTCTAAGAGGAAAGCGTATTAGCACTCACCCTTTTTTAACGTATTCCCGAAACCGGAACGTCACCGTTTGTGCCGAACTGTGCCGAGCCGAACGAGCCGTTCGAGCTTCGCAAATAATACCAAAACCCGCTGCCCGGTCGGAAGACGGCGACATCGGATTTGCCGTCGCCGTCAAAGTCGGTCGGAGTCGGCTGGTCGCCCGCCGTGCCGAACTGCACGCCTTGAAACGCGCCGTCGCTGCTTCGCAAAATATACCAGATGCCGTTTGACGGGCGGAAAACCGCGATGTCGGTGCGCCCGTCGCCGTCGTAATCGCCCGATACCGGAACATCACCGTTCGCCCCGAATTGGATGCCGGAAAATCCGCTCGTCGAATTAAGCAAAAACCAGGTTCCGCTCGCCGGTCGGAAAACCGCTAAGTCGGCACGTCCGTCACCGTCGAAATCATAATTGCGGCTGGCTCCGCCGCCGTTGCCGACCGGCGTGCCGACGAACCGGACAATCGGTTTGTCCTGTGCGCTCGGCACATTCGAGCCGCCGCGCAGTTTGTATTGTCCGGTCGTGTCGCCGTCGTTATCCAGATGCAGACACGCGCCGCAGTCAATCGAACCGGCATCGTTGGTCGTGTTGATGCCGATTCCCGCGACGTTGCGAAAACCAATAAAATAGCGTGTGCCAGCCGTCAGCGTCAGCGGTGCAAAAGACGCGCCGCCGAGCCGCCCGCGAGCGGTCAAAGAATTAAACGTCGCGGAACGCAGCAGCGTCCCGCCGACAAAACGCCGGTCGGATAAAATCTCAATCGTCACCTCGCGGTCTTGCGAGCCGGGCTGCTGAACGGCATTGAAATTTGTTTGGACGGCGGTCAAATTAAAATTGACCGAAGGCGTAAAATACCAGCCGACCGAATTACAGGTTAGCCCGCCGCCGTTGCACCAGACCAAAAGCTGCGGAGCCAGCACGTCGTTATATCCCAAATTCGTTTGCGTCGGCGGCGGTGTCTGCGCCGCTGCGGAAAACGCGAAATTAAAAAACAGAGCGATTAGCGTCGTCGCCAAAGTTTGTTTGCTCGTTAAAAAATTCAGTAACTGTTTCATTTTTTTTCTCCTCATTGTCTTAAGTAATCCGCCCGCGTTCAGCAGGCTTTAGGGTTGAGCCGTAAAATTAAAGTCCCCGGATGTCTTCGGTGACGGGGACGATTGACGCGGAAAAACGCCGCGTCCGTGACCAGGGTAAAAATATGATTTTCGCCCGCCGATTAACCATCTGAAACTTGGAATAAACGCCAAACGGGTTTATACTTCGCACCATCGAACAACATTTATAAAAGGGCAGTTTATTTGAAACGGCGCGGCGAAATCT
>JAJAZE010000071.1 GCA_026785925.1 Pyrinomonadaceae bacterium | reverse complement strand
ATCGGAATGGCGGACGGTTTGACCGTGCCGTTTGCGCTGGCTGCCGGAATTTCCGGCGTGGTTGATTCGACCGCGATTGTCATCACGGCGGGTTTGGCGGAAATCGCCGCCGGTTCGATTGCGATGGGTTTGGGCGGATTTCTCGCGGGCAAATCCGATGTCGAGCATTACGCCAGCGAATACAAACGCGAATTGCACGAAGTTGACACGATGCTCGAACACGAAAAGGACGAAGTTCTGGAGATTTTGGAGAATTACGGTTTGACCGCGCAGGAAAGTCTGCCGATTGTCAACTCGCTGGCGGCGCGTCCGAAGGATTTCGTTGAATTTATGATGCGTTTCGAGCTTGGCTTGGACAAACCGAATCCGCGCCGCGCCTGGCAGAGCGCGTTGGCGATTGGCGGCTCCTACATCATCGGCGGAATGATTCCGCTTTCGCCTTATTTCATTTTCCCGAACATCGAAACCGCCCTGCCCTGGTCGGTCGGTCTGACCTTAATCGCGCTGTTCGTTTTCGGTTACGTCAAAGGCACGTTCACCGGCACCAAACCGCTTCGGAGCGCGATGCAAACTTGTCTGATCGGCGGCGCGGCGGCGGGCGCGGCGTTCGGCATCGCGCGATTGCTGAGTTGAATAGATTTTGAATGTTGCAATCGTGCGGTTCGCGCCGCCGGAAGATTATTTTTCCGCCAAGTTTTGAAAATTGTCGAGGCAGCGCGGAATTTTACCGCTTTTTGGAATCACAGATAATCGAACCTTAAGCCCGAATTTCTCGACTTTATTGATTGCCGCTTTTGATATAATCAATCGCCGCTTCGAGTTGTGCGGCGCGTCCTGCCGGCAAATCTTGGCGCGTTAAACTCACTTCGCGGTCGGGAGTTCTGCCGCGACCTTCGATGATAATGCCCGTCGGTGTGCGCGGCTAGCAGTATGGAAATAGTGGAAGGGCTTTAATTGGTGTAACGCTGGTCGAATCCAAATCCGCTCCTTTTTTGGCTACCGACGATTAAAACACTATTTGTTCGCGTGCGAGCCGCTCGTTTTGTCAGCGGTAATTCCCACTCGTCCAAGAGAAGGATTTTTTGACGGCTTGGCTTTGTGGTAAATCTCATTTTTCGTTTGCCGCTTTTGTTCTATTCTTGAACATTTTGCTTGCTTTACTTTTAAGCGTGTGTCAAAATCCGTTTATTAACAGCCATTTATTATGTAGTATATTTTGATTTAAGGAGAATTTTTAAAGTAAATGTCAGAAAACGGAACTGTCGCGGCGACCGAAGAAACATCTTCGACCGATGCCGCAACGACAAATAACGAAACTGCTCAAACAGCAGAACAAAACACGGAAATTACTGAAGATATTTCATACCACACGGTTGAAAAAGCCGGCAGCGTGACAGCGATTTGGGAAATGCAGGGTCGCCGTCACGTCCGCACGATTGACCCGCGTTCAAACGAAGGCAAGCAGATATTGGAACTCTTTGAAACCGCCGGATAATCAGGCGGTCAGAAATAGCGCGAAACATCGCGCCCAACTTGCTGTCGAGCGAAAAATCCTTGCCTTTTTCAGAAGTTAGAGTTATTATAATTTGCATCCCAAGAATAGTAGTTTGAAAGTTTGCAGGCTGATTCGGTGAAGCCTAGGCTTTTTCCAAAACTAAGGCTTGGCGAAACTTCGGAAGTTGTAACCTTTTTTAATTAGAAAACGGAGGTGATTTTTGTGAAGGATTTGCTCTATGCTGTTTTGGCTTTAATTTCAGCCGTGGTTGCGGTTGTCACTTTTTTACGTTATCAAAGTTCTGCCGACACGACGATGATTGTCATTGCGATAATCGCTATTGTGGCGACACTCGGTTTCGGCGCGATGTTTTTGTCGGGCAGAGTTAACAAGCAGGACGATATTCATATTACCGAGTAAAGAGTTTTACTTTTTGGAACAAGCGGCAGACGAACAAGTTAATGCGCCGGTTTTTAACCTGCACAACTTTAACAGCGTCTGCCGCTTGTTCATTTCTTTTCTCAATTATTCGGTTCTCCAACTCATTTACGGAAAATCCACTGAATTTCTTCCGCCCGAATGCGACAAAATTATAATCTTTGATATAATGTTGACTAAATTGTAAAGATTATAATTTACGATCAAATTTAAACTAAGAACTTAACGAGAAAATGCCGAAAATTGCCGATATACAAGAAACGCCGAACCCGAACGCGGTTAAATTTATTTTAAAGGAAGCCGTCAGCTACGGCACTTCCCATTCATTTGATTCAATCGAAAAAGCCGAAAACGACGCGCTTGCCAAATCTCTTTTTGAGGTCGGCGAGGTCGTTTCGGTTTTTTATATGGACAAAATGATTACCGTCGAGAAAACCGACGAAGCCGATTGGGACGAGATTCTGCCGCTTTTGGCGGTTCCGATTCGCGCCGTCGAACCGATAAAAAACTTGAATGGCGCAAACGGTTCGGCAGCGGCGGCGGTCGGCGGTGCGATTGCGGCGGCGGCGAGTGATAATCCGGTGATCGCGCAAATCAACGAACTGCTCGACGAGCGCATCAGACCTTATCTGGCGAGCGACGGCGGCTGGCTGGAAATTCTCGACCTCGAAGACAAAACTTTGAAAATCCGTTATCAGGGCGCGTGCGGCAGTTGTCCGAGTTCGCTGACCGGAACGCTTTCGGCGATTGAAAATATGATTAAAGATGAAGTGGATCCCGAAATTGAAGTTGTTGCCGTTTAAGCTCAAATAATAACTGTTTTTAACAAAATTTGTTTCCGGCAAAAAAGTTTCTTGACAGAAAAACATAAATAAGTTCATAATCAAAAGTGACATTCGATTGTGAATGTCGTCACGTCTTTCAAATTTCAAAAACCAACTCAAAACTGCCAGCCTAAACATCCCTAAAAGTGCAGTCTTTTTTAAACAACGGAGGAAGAATACAGTGAATAGTGAAGAACTCGAACTTAGTTTGAGGAACGAATTCGAGAGCCATCTCAAGAATGTTGCTGTCGGTATGCGGCAGGATGTTTCCCAGCTACAGGAACAGGTCGAGGCGGAGTTCAGCCGCCATAAATCCCAGATTGAGACGTTTTTTCAAGAATTTTCCGCACGGCTCGATAATGACAAAGAGCTTGAGGGGGGATTTGCGGAAACGGTAATCGAACATCTGCGCCTGGCGCGTGATGAGGGTGCGCGGATTACGGCGACGGCGTTCAGCGAAGCTGAGGAAATGGAAAAACAGTCCATCGCCGAAATGCCGCCAGTTGCCGGGATCAACGAACTCAGCGCGGCGGTGTCCGACATTATGGCGCAGGATTCGCAGGCGACGATTCTCAAATCACTGGTTCACCAAGCGGCGCAATTTACTCCGCGCGGCGCGTTCTTTATTATCAAAAACGAGCATTTTATCGGCTGGCGCGTCTTTGGCAAAGAAGGCGATTTGGACGAGCAATCCGTCCGCGAAGTATTCTTCCCGGTTGCGTCCTCAACCACGCTCGGCGAATCGGTTCGCTCTTTGAGTGCAGTCGAAAGTTCTTTCGGCACTTTTGCGGACGATTCGATTTATTTGAACAAACTCGAATTCGGACAGCCCGACCGGATGTATGCCATTCCGCTCGTCGCGCGTGGGCGCGGCGTTGCCGTGCTTTACGCCGATTACGGAACGAAGGGCGAAGAAGCTAATATCGAAGCCCTCGAAACTCTAGTGCGCGTCGCCGGTTTGACGGTCGAAGTTTTAGCCGCCGCGCCGATTGCCAAACCGAGTCAGGATTTCCAAACCGTCGCCGCCCCACAACAATCTGTTTCAGATAAAAGCCGCGATGAATACGCCGTCGGCGAAGTCGAGTCGGCGAAAGAATTTCAATCCGTCGCTGATCAGTCATTGGCTAAACAATCGGAAATAGCTGAAGAAATTGCGGTGTCCGAGACCGAAGATTATTCGACACAGCCCGCCGCGATTGCTGATTATCAGCCGGTCGAGAAAGTCGAAGAATCGCCGAAAGTTTCGATTCACGAAGAAGAAAAAGCGGTTGAGAAAACAGCGTTTTGGAGTCAGCCGTCGGAAGTTAAAGAAGTTGAAGCAGATACGAAAATTTACCAGTCTGTCTTCGCCGAGAAAGACGATGTGCCGATTTATCAGCCGGCTGCCGCCGCAAATGATTATTCCGTTCCTACAAGAAACGATTTCCAATTTGCCGAACCAAAAAATGTCGAAGAGGAAAAAGTTGCAGCGGTTGAATATCCGCAGTTTGAAACCACGCCGTTTGAAAGTCCGGCGATTGAGCCGGTTGAAAGTTTTTCCTTTAAGGAAAGCTATTCAAACGGCAAGGCGGAAAAACCCGATGCTGGAATGTTTGAGCCGGTCGTCAGCGAACCGGTGGTTAGCGAACCGGTCGCGGCGGCTCCGATTAAATCCCGATTCAGTGATCGAAATGTTGATTTGCCGATTGAAGTCGGCGAAGACGAACGTCGTCTGCACAACGACGCGCGGCGGTTTGCGCGGCTGTTGATTTCGGAAATCAAACTTTACAACGAGCAGAAGGTCAAGGAAGGACGCGAGGCGCAGGATTTATATGAGCGTCTGCGTGAAGCGATTGACCGTTCGCGTGATATGTATGACAAGCGCGTCCAGCCGCCGGTCGCCGCCAAGTTCGATTATTTTCACTACGAATTAGTCAGTTCGCTGGCGGAAGGCGAAGAAGGCAAACTCGGCGGAAATTATCCGGGCGCAGCCGTTTGAAAGGGAAAAGGGAAAAGGGAAAAGGCAGAAATTAAGAGCCGTCTTTGATGAACATTCTCGTTTATCAAAGACGGCTTTTTACTTTTGCCTTTTCCCTTTTCCCTTTTTACTTCTGAAAGTTTTACTTTTCATTTCATTGAATTTCAAACTGCACGAACTGCGTGGCGATCTGGCGTTTCTTTTTTGCGAGATTATCGGTGATAACGATTTGCGGAACGTATTCGCCTGCCGATATTTCGCCGCCGAGACTCAAAGCACCGGCGAATTTTATTCTTTGCAAATCCGTTTGTCCGAGCAGATCGAGCGGGACATTCGTGCCTTCTAAAATCGGCTTGCCGTCGCGGAAAACTTTGATTTGCGTGGTCAGATTCGGCTTTCGCGCCGCGTCCGATTTGGCGTTGTAAATTTCAAAAGCGTAGCGTAAAATCGTCCCGCGCTGAAAACGGCGGAGCGAAGTATCGGTCAGCGGGTCGGTCGTCTCCGGCTCGCTCGCGCCGGTCGGCACAGTCGCCGGCGGCGCGTCGGTCGCCCGCCTGCGCCATTGTTCGGCGGTCAGATTTTCCAGAACGATGCCGGAAACGGTGAGCCGTTCTTTTTTCAAATTCGGAACTTCGATAAATTGATTTGCCGAGCCGATTTTCTGCGTTTCAGAGTCGCGGATAACGACGCGATATTGATACGCGCCCGCCTTTTTTATGGGAAAGGAGAAGTTATAGACGAAACCGTCGCTGACGACTTTCCGGTAGGCTTCGCCTTTCACCCGCAAAGTATACGTTTTGGAAATTTCGTCCACGACCGCGCCGTTATCGCCGAAACTGACTGCCAAAATGTCAAACACCGCTTTTTGAATGCCGTCGGCTTCTTCGACAAACTTCAGGTCTTTCGCGTTGACGTGCAGCAAAGAGCGCACGAACGAACCCTGCCGCGCATCGTTGGCGAAAAGCGTATTAAGACGCAGACCAATTCCGCCGGCGGCGAACGGCGAAGTCAACGCCGCTTGAATCTGCCGAGCCGGTGTTTCTTTGGCGGGCAGCGTTTTGACCTGCTCGTCGGTGAGGTTGAAAAATCCGCTTCGATACCGAACACGCGCGTTCTTCCGATTGACTTTAACGACGAATTTATTAAAACGCCGTTGCGCCGCGTCAAAGGTTTCCGCGTCCGGCTGATAACCGATCAGATAGTAACTCTGGTCGTCGAGCATTCTTTCAATTCCCTGGTTCAAATCGTTGTTATTATAAATCGGCAAGCCGCCGGTTTCCCGCGCCAGATAAATCAAGCCTTCCTGCGTATCGGAAAGCCGATCACGGCGGGCGGTCAACTGCTGTTGAATCTGGTTCGTATTTAGTCCGCCGACATCGTCTTCCGCCGTCAAACCGAGCGTCTGCAATCCGCGCGCGTCCATCGTATAAATGACGACCGACGAACGATTTGCCAGATCAACCAGACGGCGCAGCGAATATAAAATTCTCGAAGATTCGAGCGCACCGTTCGATTGGCGGGAAAAAAGCTGAAAACCGTCCGAGAGCAGCATCACGGATTTCCGTCTCGGCAGTTGGTTCATTCCGCGCACGATAAAATTGATTGCGCCGAGCGTTCCAGCGACAAAAACGCTTTCCCGAAAATCGTTCGCTTCGTTTTCCGCGCCGCCGCCGGTTTCTTCGTCCTGATCGTCCGAAGCATTCGTCTGACCGGCTGCCGAATTTTGAATCGGGGCGAACGCGCCCGTGCCGCCCGTGCCGAGCGGATTAAAACGAACCCGTTCGGCGGCGGCGAGCAGTTGGCGTTTGTCGGTGGTAAATTGCTGAAGTGCGCCGATGCCCGCGCCCGTGCGGATAATCGCCACTAAATCGCCATCCTGCATCAGCTCGTTGACGAATTTTTTCAGCGCGTTTCTGACGTAAGAAGCGCTTTGGAACGACAGCGATAAATCGTCAACGACGAGCGCGATAGTGCGGCGAACTTGTTCGGATTTGATCGGTGTCGGCGGCGGCGGCGGCGGCGACTCGCTGCTCGTTTTCGGAGTCGGCGCGGGCTGGGTTTTGACGTTGGCGACAAACGAGAAGTTGGTGATGTCCTGTCGTTCGCCGTTCTCGTAAATCTCGAAATCTTCCGGCTTCAAATCGGTGATAATTTTGCCTCTTTTATCCGTCACCGTGACATCAACCTGAATGAGCGTCGTCGAAATTTTCACTACATCGTCGTCTTCGGCAGGTTTCGGCGGCGGCGTTTGCGCGAAAACAGATGAAGCCGCCAAAGAATAAAAGGCGAGTGCGAGTGTCAGTTTTCTCATTGTAAATTCTTCCTCGAAAATGAAGTTTCTTTGTTATCATATATTGAAACGGCTTGCCTGAAAAGATTTTTTCGCATCAAAGAATTCCGGGAGTGACCAATAAAAAAAGATGTTTTCAACCAATACACGATTCGCTTCGGTTTCAATTTTAACGATTTGTCTGCTGGCGACGGGTTTTCTGCTCGCGCCGCTGACGCAAAGCTGTTCGGCTTTCGTTTCGCAAATGTCGGAAGAGCAAGCCGCGCAACTGCTGCGCGTTTTGACCAAAGACGGCAAGCTGCCGCCGGAGAACGCCGTGCTGGACATCGAAAATCGGTTTGCCAAAACGCGCACCGGCGCACTGGCGAAATTACTGCGGGCGCGGATCAGATACGAAACGAACGATTTTGTCGGCGCGGCGGCGATTCTCGATTCAAAAATTTTCCGCGAGAAAACGACGGTCGCCGACGACGCGCTGTGGATGCGCGGGAAATCTCTGCAAAACACCGGCAATCATCAGGCGGCGATGACCGTTTTTGCCGAACTCGCCCGCGATTTTCCCGTCTCGTTAAAAGCGCGGGACGCGAAACTGCTCTGGGCGGCGAGCGCGGCGCAAATCGGACAAGCCGACAAAATCCCGAATTTTCTTCAGGATTTGAATGATAAAAAAGATGCCGACGCGCTGCTCTTAACCGCCAAATCTTACGAAAAGCAAATGAATCAGCCGCAGGCAATCGCATTTTACCGCCGGACTTATTTCTCCGGCGCGGGAACGGCGGCGGGCAAAGAAGCCGAAACGAAACTGACTTTTTTAGCGCAGCCTTTGACGGCGCAGACGGCGGACGAAATAAAGGCTCGCGCCGATAAATTTTACGACCAGAAAAATTACGCGGAAGCGGCAAACGCTTACACGAATTTGCTTACTAATTTTCTGAACCAGCTTTCAACGCCGGTAAATTTGAAACGCTTGATTGCTTATTCAAATTTGCGGAAAACGGCGGAAGCGCAAACGGCGTTCAATTTGATTCCGCAATCGGCAAACGAAAAAGCCGAAGGTTATTATCAACTCGCGCTCGCTTTCGCTAAATCAAAACAATGGGAGCAGGCGCGGACGATTGCCGAAGAAATGCGCGGCAAATTCCCGGCGAATAATTGGACGACGAAAACTTTCGTCGCCGTCGGTTTGGCGGCGCGTGACGCGAAAAATGTGACGGAAGCGACGTATTTTTATCGTTCCGCGCTCGCGTCCGACCCGAACGCCGTCGAAGTTGCCGGAGCGCAGTTTGAACTGGCGTGGATGGAACACGACGCGAAAAATTTTGCGTCTTCGTCGCAAATGCTGACCGAGCATCTGGCGCGTTACGCGAGCAAAGATACGACCAATCGCGGGAAAGCCGGTTATTGGGCAGCCAGAGATTCGGAAAAAGCGGCGAAGATTACCGAAGCCTGTGCGCTTTACGACGCGATGAATTATCGCTACGGCGCGAATTGGTATGGTTATCTCGCTTCGCAAAGATTAACGAATCTGCGCGGTCAGGGAAAATGCCCAACGCCGCCGCAGTTCGCTGCTGATTCGCCGGTCGGCAAAGCGGTTGCCAACCTGAAAACCGTGACGGTGGCGGCGGAGACTTCGACGGCGAAAGAGTCGGCGCGAACGGAAAATGCCGATCAACTCGGCACTATCGGACTTTTCGATTGGGCGTTTGAAGAATTGCAGGAAGCGAAAAAGACCGCGCCGAACAGTCCGAAAATCAATCTCGCGCTGGCGCGTTATTATCGTCTCCGCGAAGATAACGTCAACGCGCTGCTCGCGCTGGCAAAAAGTTACCCGGATTACGCGCAGATGTTTCCCGAAGAAATGGGACGCGAAGAATGGAGCGTTTTCTATCCGCTGACCAATTGGAGCGATATTAAATCGTGGGCGAAATCGCGCAGTCTCGACCCTTTTCAAGTCGCCGGTTTGATTCGTCAGGAATCGGTTTTCAACCCGCAAGCCAAATCCGGCGCGAACGCTTACGGCTTGATGCAGTTGTTAATTCCAACTGCCAAAGCGACCGCCAGAAAATACGGCAACTCAGCCGTCATCACGGGCGAAAGTTTATTTCAGCCCGCGCTCAATATCGAACTCGGCACGGCATATATGCGCGACCAGTTGGATAAATTCGGACGCATCGAATTTATGGCGGTCGCCTACAACGCCGGACCCGGACGAGTTCCGCAATGGCGGGCAACATTGCCGTATGAAATGGACGAATTCGTCGAAGAAATTCCCTTCCGCGAAACCAAAGGCTACGTTCAAGGAGTCATCAGAAACTCGGCGCAGTATCGAAGGCTTTACGACGACAACGGAAACTTCAAACCGAACGTCGGAACAAAACCTCTGCGAGGCGAAATTGATTCAAAACCGCGCGAGCAGTTCGCACAGGAATTTCCCGAAATCGTGCTGGACGACAAAGCCGAGTAAAGTTTTTTCGTGGCTAAAAATCTTATCTTATCGAAAACTTTAACGGCGCAAGCGTCGCCTGCGCTTCCGCGTTGTAATAATCATAAACAATCGAAGGCGCGGTGTTTGCGTTGATGCCGTAGCGCGGTTTGAATTTGAAATTGAAGTATCCCGGCACATAACCAGCCCACAAATACGCGACGATTTTGTCGGGCAGAATGTCGTAACGGCTGATGCCCTGTTCATTTCTTATTTTTTCGAGCGAATCCCGGTCTACATCCGCGCCCGGCGGAATGCCGATTTCAGCCGGCAGCATTCCGCAATGATTGTAATTTTTTCTCGATACTGTGACCGCGCAGTTGCTTACGGCTCGGCGAAGAAATTGAGTTCGGTTAATTCTTCCGTCACCGAAACCACTTGCGGCGCGAATCGAAAACGCTTCGAGCGGACGTTTAAGATGTAGGTTTCCCCCGCCGCCACTTCGTCGAAGCGGTAGTAACCGAACGAGTTGGTCGCCGCCGTCCGCGATGCGCCGTTCATATCCGTCAGCACGACGAAGGCGTTGCTCAAGCCGCGTCCTTTGCCCGCAAAAACGCGCCCGCCGATTGCAATGTTCGCCGCCGTCGGTGCGAGCAGAAACGCCGTCTGCACCTTGTCTTCGGTCGTTTCCGAACCGTTCTGATAACCCGTGCGGTAAAAGCCGCGGGCGCGAATCAGGATGTTTTGTCCGCTCGGCAGATTCAGTCCGGTCAGCGTATAGCCTGCCACTTGCGGCGCGGACGGCGCGAACCCGTTGTCGCCTTTCGCGTCTCCGGCGGGCGCGGCGAAGCTGTTGGTCGCGCTGCCGAGCAACGTATAAGTCGCGCCGTTGTCGGTGGACTGCTCGAAGGTAACGCGCGAGAACTGCGCCGCCGAACCGTTGCGGGTCAGGGTAACGGTGGTTTTCGTCACGGTCAGCGTCGAGAGTGCGGCGGTGTCGTTCGACAGACGGGCAAACAGACTGCGTGATTGTCCGCCGATGTTGGTGAAAAAGCCGCCCGCGAGAATCTTCCCGTCCGACTGCACCGCGATTGAAAAGACAAAGTTGTTAGGGTTCGGGTTAAACGAATCAGCTAATCCGGTCGTCGCATCGAGTCGGGCGATATTATTGCGCGGCTGTCCGCCGATGGTGGTGAATCCGCCGCCCGCCAGAATCTTGCCGTCCGTTTGCACCGCGATGACACTGACACCGCTGTTCGCGTTCGGGTCAAAGCCCAAGTCGAGTGTGCCGTCGGTGTTCAGACGGGCGATGTTATTGCGCGGTGTGCCGAGAACGCTGGTGAAACCGCCGCCGATGATAATTTTGCCGTCCGGCTGAATGGCGGTGGCGACAACAGAACTGCCGACGGTGCTGAGATTGAGCGTTTGGTCAAGCCTGCCGTCGCGTTCAAAGCGGGCGATGCGATTGCGCGTTACCGTTGCGCCGCCATTCGGCGAGAGTGTTATGAATGTGCCGCCCGCGAGAATCTTGCCGTCGGGTTGCACCGCGATTGATAAGACGGAGCTGTTCGTGGTCGGGTTGAACGAATCAGCTAATCCGGTT